>DASQXT010000114.1:0-5854 GCA_035639575.1 Geodermatophilus sp. | reverse complement strand
CGACGCGCTCGGCGACGTCCTGACCGACGTCTACCTCGACCTCGCGCCGGTGTCGGTCTCCGGCGGCCCGGCCGCCGCGGAGGCCCTGCTCGCGCACGTCGCCGGCCGCACCGACCTCGCGCCCGGCGGCTCGCTGGGCCTGGACCCGCTCGGCGTGCAGGCCGCCTCGGGGGAGGAGCAGGACCTCACCGGACTGGCCGACGTCGCCCGCCGGGCCCCCGCGGGCTGGCGCACCGTCGTCGTCGACGCCACGGTCTTCCACGACGCCGGGGCCTCCGCCGTGGAGGAGCTCGGCTGCTCGCTGGCCGCGGGGGTGGCCTACCTGCGGGCGCTCACCGACGGCGGGCTCTCGACCGACGAGGCCTTCACCGCGCTCGAGTTCCGCTACGCGGCCAGCGCCGACCAGTTCACGACGATCGCCGCGCTGCGAGCCGCCCGCCGGCTGTGGGACCGGGTCGGTGAGGTCAGCGGCGCCTCGCCCGACGTGCGCGCCCAGCGGCAGCACGCCGTCACCTCCTCGGTGATGACGACCAGGCGCGACCCGTGGGTCAACATGCTGCGGACGACGGTCGCCTGCTTCGCCGCCGGCGTCGGCGGGGCCGACGTCGTCACCGTGCAGCCCTTCGACGCCGCCCTGGGCCTGCCCGACGCCTTCTCCCGGCGGATCGCCCGCAACACCCAGAACCTGCTGGTCGAGGAGGGGCACCTGGCCCGCGTGCTCGACCCGGCCGGCGGCTCCTGGTACGTCGAGGCGCTCACCGACGCCCTGGCCGAGGCCGCCTGGAGCTGGTTCACCGAGATCGAGCGGGCCGGCGGGCTGGCCGCCGCCCTCGGCTCGGGCCTGGTCCGCGACCGGATCGCCGCCGCGTGGGACGCCCGCGCCGAGCGGCTGGCGCACCGCACCGACGCCATCACCGGCGTCAGCGAGTTCCCCAACCTCACCGAGAGGCTCCCCGAGCGGCAGCCCGCCGCGGACCTGCACCCGACCGGGGGGCTGCCGCGGGTGCGGGCGGCGCAGGCGTTCGAGGAGCTGCGCGACCGCGCCGACGCCGCCACCCCGCGGCCGACGGTCTACCTGGCGACGCTCGGCCCGATCGCGCGGCACACCGCGCGCGCCACCTTCGCCGGCAACCTGTTCCAGGCCGGGGGTGTGGCGACGCCCTCCGGGGACGGGGCCTCCGGCCTCGCCGACGCGGGGACGACGGTCGCCTGCATCTGCGGCACCGACAAGGACTACGCGCAGTCCGCGGCGGCACTCGCCGCGGAGCTGCGCACCGCCGGGGCCACCGCGGTGTGGCTGGCCGGCAAGCCGTCGCTCGCGGTCGAGGGCGTCGACGGGTACGTGTACGCCGGGTGCGACGCGCTCGACGTCCTGCAGCGAGTCCACGAGCAGCTGGGAGTGCCGGCATGAGCGTCATCCCCGACTTCGGCGGCGTCGAGCTGGGCCGCCCTGCGGCGGCCGCATCGGTCGACGACTGGGCCAAGGCCTTCAAGGAGGCGACCGGCCGCGGCGTGGAGGAGGCCGCCTGGGAGACCCCCGAGGGCATCGCCGTCCCGCCGCTGTCCACCCCCGCGGACCTCCGCGGTCTGGACTTCCTGGAGACCTACCCCGGCATCGCGCCGTACCTGCGCGGGCCCTACCCGACGATGTACACGACGCAGCCGTGGACGGTCCGCCAGTACGCGGGCTTCTCCACCGCGGCGGAGTCCAACGCCTTCTACCGGCGCAACCTCGCCGCCGGGCAGAAGGGCCTGTCGATCGCCTTCGACCTGCCCACCCACCGCGGCTACGACTCCGACCACCCGCGCGTGGTGGGCGACGTCGGCATGGCCGGGGTGGCGGTCGACTCGATCCTGGACATGCGGCAGCTCTTCGACGGCATCCCGCTGGACCGGATGAGCGTGTCGATGACCATGAACGGCGCGGTGCTGCCGGTGCTGGCGCTCTACATCGTCGCCGCCGAGGAGCAGGGGGTGGAGCACGGTCAGCTGACCGGGACCATCCAGAACGACATCCTCAAGGAGTTCATGGTCCGCAACACCTACATCTACCCGCCCAAGCCGTCGATGCAGATCATCAGCGACATCTTCGCGTTCACCTCGCAGCAGATGCCGCGGTTCAACTCGATCTCCATCTCCGGCTACCACATCCAGGAGGCCGGGGCGACGGCCGACCTGGAGCTGGCCTACACGCTGGCCGACGGCGTGGAGTACCTGCGGGCGGGCAAGGATGCCGGGCTCGACGTCGACGCGTTCGCGCCGCGGCTGAGCTTCTTCTGGGCGATCGGCATGAACTTCTTCATGGAGGTCGCCAAGCTGCGGGCCGGGCGGCTGCTGTGGGCGCGGCTGGTCAAGGAGGCCGGCGCGCAGAGGGACAAGTCGCTGTCGCTGCGCACCCACTCCCAGACCTCGGGTTGGTCGCTGACCGCGCAGGACGTCTACAACAACGTCGTCCGGACCTGCCTCGAGGCCATGGCCGCCACCCAGGGGCACACCCAGTCCCTGCACACCAACGCCCTCGACGAGGCGCTGGCGCTGCCCACCGACTTCTCCGCGCGGATCGCCCGCAACACCCAGCTGCTGCTGCAGCAGGAGTCGGGGACGACGCGGGTCATCGACCCGTGGGGCGGCTCGGCGTACGTGGAGCGGTTGACCTACGACCTGGCCCGGCGCGCCTGGGCGCACATCGAGGAGGTCGCCGAGCACGGCGGCATGGCCCAGGCCATCGACGACGGCATCCCGAAGCTGCGCATCGAGGAGGCCGCCGCCCGCACCCAGGCGCGCATCGACTCCGGCCGGCAGCCGGTGATCGGCATCAACAAGTACCGGGTCGACGCCGACGAGGCGATCGAGGTGCTGCGGGTCGACAACGCCGACGTGCTCGCCCAGCAGAAGGCCAAGCTGGAGGAGCTGCGCGCCTCCCGGGACGACGGCGCGGTCCGCGAGGCGCTCTCCCGGCTCACCGACGCCGCGCGGGCGGCGGCCGAGGGACGGCGGGACCGTTCGCTGGACTCGAACCTGCTGAAGCTCGCCGTCGACGCGGCCCGGGCCAAGGCGACCGTCGGGGAGATCTCGGACGCGCTCGAGGAGGTCTACGGGCGGCACGCCGGCCAGGTGCGCACCATCTCCGGCGTCTACCGCGACGAGGCAGGAGCATCCGGTCCCATGGAGGAGACCCGCCGCCTGGCCGAGGCGTTCGAGGAGGCCGAGGGACGCCGTCCCCGCATCCTGGTCGCCAAGATGGGCCAGGACGGCCACGACCGCGGCCAGAAGGTCATCGCGACCGCGTTCGCCGACCTCGGCTTCGACGTCGACGTCGGCCCGCTGTTCCAGACCCCCGAGGAGGTCGCCCGGCAGGCGGTGGAGGCCGACGTGCACGTCGTCGGCGTCTCGTCGCTGGCGGCGGGCCACCTGACGCTGGTGCCGGCGCTCAAGCAGGCACTGGCCGACCTCGGGGCCGAGGACGTCGTCATCGTGGTCGGCGGGGTCATCCCGCCCGACGACGTGCCGACGCTCAAGGAGATGGGCGCGGCCGAGGTGTTCCTGCCCGGCACGGTGGTCGCCGAGGCGGCGCAGCGGCTGCTGCGGACGCTGTCCTCGAACCTCGGGCACGGCTGAGCGGACAGGCGCGTGAGCATCGCAGCGAGCGCCAGCGAGCGAGGAGCGGAGCGCGCCGCGGAAGCGAAGGAGCGATGACGGTCCGTTCCGTCGACGTCCCGGCGCTGGTCGAGGGCGTGCTCGCCGGTGACCGGCGGGCCGTCGCCCGGGCGATCACGCTCGTCGAGTCCCACCGCGCCGACCACCGGGAGCGCGCGCAGGAGCTGCTGGTCGAGCTGCTGCCGCACGCCGGGGCGGCGCGGCGGGTCGGCATCAGCGGCGTCCCCGGGGTCGGGAAGTCGACCTTCATCGACCAGCTGGGCGTGACCCTGACGGCGGCCGGGTCGAGGGTGGCGGTCCTGGCCGTCGACCCGTCGTCCGCCCGGTCCGGCGGGTCGATCCTCGGGGACAAGACCCGCATGGCGCGGCTGTCGGTGGACCGGAACGCCTTCATCCGGCCCTCGCCGACCTCGGGGACCCTCGGCGGGGTCGCGCAGGCCACGCGGGAGTCGATGGTCGTCGTCGAGGCGGCCGGGTACGACGTCGTCCTGGTGGAGACCGTCGGGGTCGGGCAGTCGGAGATCACCGTCGCCGAGATGGTCGACTCGTTCCTGTTCCTGACGCTGGCCCGCACCGGTGACCAGCTGCAGGGGATCAAGCGCGGCATCCTCGAGATCGCCGACGTGATAGCGGTGAACAAGGCCGACGGGCCCGGCGCCCCGGACGCGCGCAAGGCCGCCCGCGAGCTGGCCGGGGCCATCCGCATGCTGCGCGGCCACGGCGAGGACTGGCAGGTGCCCGTGCTGACCTGCGCCGGGCTGACCGGCGAGGGCCTGGACGAGGTGTGGGCCAAGCTCGTGGAGCACCAGGACCGGCGGAAGGCCTCGGGCGCGTTCGAGGAGCAGCGCCGGTCGCAGCAGGTGCGCTGGACCCGCCAGCTGGTGCGCGACGGCCTGGAGCACCGGCTGCGCGCGCACCCCGGCGTCCGGGCGGCCGCGCCGGAGCTGGAGAAGGCGGTGCTGGCCGGTGAGCTGACCCCGGCGCTGGCCGCTCAGCAGCTGCTGGAGACCTTCCTGCACGACTCCTGACCTCGACGTGTGGGCCAGGTCACGGAACGCTAGCGTCCGGGCAGGGCCGTGCCCGCGGTCCGTCCCGCTGCCGAGACGAGGCCGGCCATGCCGATCGACAACCCGTACTACTCCGCCGCGGTCCACGGCGACTTCGAGCTCGGCGACATCGGGGACCTCGTGCTGGAGGAGGGGGCCACCCTCCGCGGCTGCCAGCTGGCCTACCAGACCCTGGGCACGCTGAACGCGGCGAAGGACAACGCGGTCCTGATCCCGACCTGGTACTCGGGCAACCACTCGGTCATGCGGGACACCTACGTCGGGTCGGGCCGGGCGATCGACCCCGCGGAGCACTTCGTCGTCCTGGTCAACCAGATCGGCAGCGGGCTGGGCACCTCGCCGCACAACCTGGCCGGCCCCTACGGCCGGGGCCGCTTCCCGCGGGTGCGCATCGGGGACGACGTGGTCGCCCAGGAGCGGCTGCTGCGCGAGGTGTTCGGCGTCGAGGAGCTGGCGCTGGTGTTCGGCGGGTCGATGGGTGCCCAGCAGACCTACGAGTGGGCGGTCCGGTTCCCCGACCGGGTCAAGCGGGCCGCGCCGCTGGCCGGCACCGCGCGGATGTACCAGCACTGCGTCGTCTGGGCGCAGACGCTGGTCGACGCCCTCACCTCCGACCCCGGGTACGCCGGGGGCTGGTACCGCGACCCCGCCGACGTCCGCGGCGGGCTGCAGCGGCACGCCGGGCTGTTCGCGCTGCACGTGCTGTCCAACGAGTTCTGGACCGGTGAGCACTGGCGGGCGCTGGGCTTCAGCTCGCCGGAGGACTTCGTGGTCGGCTTCCTCGAGGCCTACTTCGAGCCGATGGACGCCGGCGACCTGCTGGCCCAGGCGTGGAAGTGGCAGCACGGCGACGTCAGCCGGCACACGGACGGTGACCTCGCTGCCGCGCTGGGCCGGATCACCGCGCGGACGGTGGTCATGCCCATCAGCAGCGACAAGTTCTTCCCGCCCGAGGACTGCGCCGCCGAGCAGGCCCTGATCCCCGACAGCCAGTTCCGGGTCATCGAGGACGTGCACGGTCACGCCTCGCTGTTCGGGCTCTCGCCGTCCTACGTCGAGCAGGTCGACGACGCGCTGCGCAAGCTGCTGGAGACGCCGGCCTGAGCCGGGACCCCGCGGCCGCGAGGCGG
>DASQXT010000113.1:0-2344 GCA_035639575.1 Geodermatophilus sp. | reverse complement strand
CCCGCCCGCCGCTGCCCGTGCGCACCTCCCGGCTGCTCGCCACCGGTGACGCGGTCGTCGTGGGCGAGTCCGAGCTGCACTTCGAGGACGACGAGGTGGCCGCCTTCGCGGCGTCCCGGCACGTCGCACCCGACCTGCTGCGGGACGTGGGCGGCTGGCCGGCGCTGGCCGAGCTGACCGCGACCGCTGGTCCGTACGCCGTCAGCGGCTACGTGTGGGAGGAGCTGCTCAGCCGGCTCACGCCGGACCGGCGCCGCGCGCTGGCCGTGCTCGTCGCCGTGGGCGGCGCGGACGACGAGCTCGCCACGGCGCTGCTCGGGGCGGACGTGCGGCTCGCGGAGCTGCTGGACGGGCTGCCGCTCGTCGCCCGCGGACGCTCGGGCTGGTGGTCGCTGCACGGGCTGTGGACCGAGGTCCTCCAGCACCAGCTGGACCCCGCCGAGCTGGCGGCGGTGCGCCGCACCGCGGGCCTGGTCCTGGCGCGCCGCCACCGCTACCACGACGCCGTGGACCTGCTGACCGAGGCCGGCGCGTGGGACGACGTCCGGCGGCTCGTGATCGAGGTGTGCGAGGTGGGGACGCCGCTGGTGCCGCCGGCCGTGCTCGACGTGTGGCTGCGCCGGCTGCCGCCGCCGGTCCAGGGCAGTGCGGAGGGGTTGCTGCTGTCGGCGATGGTGGTGGAGCCCACCAGCCCGGACGCCGCCGGGCAGATCCTCGAGCGGGCCCTCGCGGTGGCGCCCGATGTCGCGCCGGTGCGCCTGGCCTGTCTCAACGCCCTCCTGGAGGTGGCCTTCCGCCGCAGCGACGGCCTGCGGATGCGGCGCGTCATCGACCGGCTGGACGAGCTGGCCGCGCACGGCCACGAGCGCGCCGCCAGCTGGATCCCGCTGTTCCGCGGCCTGCTGGCCCGCACGCCCGGTGAGGTGCGGACCGAGCTGGCCAGCCCCGGACTGGTCGCGGGGACCGCGCTCAGCCCGGTGCAGGAGTGGCTGCGCGGCCACCTGCTGCTGCGGTCGCTGGGCGACGCGGCAGCCGCCGAGTCCGTCGCCCGGGCGGCGCTGGCGGAGCCGGCCTCGAACCTGCTGGTGCAGACCCGGTGCCTGCTGCTGGACTCGCTGCGCCTGCAGGGCCGGCTCGACGAGGCGGCGGCGGTGCTCCCGGACCTGCGCGCCGGCATCGACCCGGCCCGGGTGCGGACCTCCCCGGAGTGCGTCACCTCCGCGGTCGTCCTGCTCGGCGTCCTGGGACGGGACGCGGAGGCCGAGGAGCTGCTGCGTGCGACGCGGGCGGCGATCGCCGACTCGGCGGTCGACTGGGCGCCGATCGCCGCCGCCGTGGCCGAGGCCGCCGTCGCCGTGTCGGCCGGCGACGAGGCGGCGGCCGCCACCGCGCTGCGGTCGGTGCAGCACCTGCGCATGAGCCGGCGACGGGGGGTCCTGACGGTGACACCGGCGGCCCTGCCGCTGCTCTACGTGCTGCTCCCGGAGGTGCGGGCCCAGTGGGACGCCGAGCCGCCGCCGGGCTGCTTCGAGGCGGTGCTCGAGCTCTCCCGGGCGCTCGTCGCCGTCCGGGAGGAGGGCCGTCTGGAGCCGGTCCGGCACCTGTCGGCCGACGCGCGTGCGGTCGTGCGGGCCGTGCTCCCGACGCCGTGGACGGCGGAGCTGGCCCTCGGGATGGTGGCCTCGGGGCTGGAGGGAGGGCGGGCGCTGGTGGAGGAGCTCGGTCCGCGGGCCCGGCCCACGCTGCGGGCGCTGAGCGCCGCCGGTCCCGCGCCGGTCGCCGCCACCGCCCGGCGGCTGCTCCGGGAGATGCCGGCGGCGCCGACGTCCCGGCTGGAGCTGCGCGTGCTGGGGCCGATGCAGCTGCGCCGCGACGGGACCGTCGTGGTGGCCCGCGAGCTGCGTCGAGAGCGGGTGCGTCAGCTGCTGGGCTACCTGCTCGCCCACGACCGGCCGACGCGGGCCGCCGTCACCGCCGACCTGTGGCCCGACCTCGACGAGGTCGCCGCGGCCCGCAACCTGCGGGTGACCCTCGCCTACCTGCACGCCCTGCTGGAGCCCGACCGCCGCGAGCCGGACGCGCCGTACTTCGTCCGCAGCACCGGGCCGATCCTGCACCTGGTCGTGGACGAGGCGCTGCAGGTGGACGTGGTGGAGTTCGAGCGGCACCTCGACGAGGCCGCGCGGCTGGAGCGCCAGGGCGTGCCGTCGGCCGCGCTGGCCGCCTACCAGCAGGCGCTCGCGCTCTGGGACACCGACTTCCTCCCCGACGTCAGCGGCGGGGACTGGCTGCAGTGGGAGCGCGACCGGCTGCGCGGCCGGTTCGTCGGGGCCGCCGTCCGTGC
>DASQXT010000112.1:0-12429 GCA_035639575.1 Geodermatophilus sp. | reverse complement strand
GCCGCCGATGAGCTCGGCGGCCAGCGGGGACGCGAAGCCGCCGGAGACGCCCAGCGACCAGGGGCTGCCGCGGAACAGGCCCCGGGCCACCGCCGAGGTGGCCAGCAGCGCGCCGCACCGGTCGGCCAGCGCCTCCAGCGCCGCCCGGGCACCGGCTCCGCGGGCACCGCGGCCGGCCACGAACACCGGGCGCCGGGCGGACCGCAGGGCGGCCACCAGGCGGTCGACCTCCGCGGCACCGGGCACCATGGCGGGCGGCACCGGGACCTCCGGCGGGCGCGCCGGCAGGGCCAGCTCCGCGGCCTGGACGTCCAGCGGGAGGTTCAGCACCACCGTGCGCCGGCCGTGGACGGCGGTGCCGACGGCGGCGGCGACCTGCTCCAGCGCCCCGGCCGCGGAGGTGACCCGCATCGGGACGGCGCCGACGGCGGTGGCCAGCGCCGCCTGGTCGACGGCGAAGTTCGACCGCGGCGACGTGGCCTCGGCGGCCAGCACGACCAGCGGCGTCCGGCTCTTCGCCGCCTCGGTGATCCCGGTGAGCGCGTTGGTGAGTCCGCAGCCCTGGTGCAGCGTGAGCGCGGTCGGGCGGCCGCTCATCCGGGCGTGCGCGTCGGCGATCGTCGCGCCGCCGCACTCGTGGCGCGCGGCGACGAACCGGGCGCCGGCGGCGACCATGGCGTTGGTGACGGCGAAGTTCCCCGAGCCGACGACGCCGACGACCGTGTCGACGCCGCAGCCGACCAGCGCCGTCCCGACCGCCTCGGCGACGGTGGTGCTCCGGCCCGTCATCCCCGCTCGACCAGGGCCAGCACCCGGGCCGGCGACCCCGAGCCGGAGACGATCGGCAGCGGCGCGGTCACCAGCACCGCGCCCGTCGGCGGGAGCAGCGCCAGGTTCTGCAACTGGGTGAGCCCGTACTTGCCACTGCCCATGAGAGCAGCGTGACAGGGGAACGGCGGGTCGAAGGAGTGCGCGGTGCCGGCGTCGGTGCCGACCGTCTCGACCCCCAGCCCGAGCACCGGCGCCTCCTCGGCCAGCCAGCGGGCGCACTCGGGCGAGAGGCCGGGCGTGTGCGGGCCGGTGTCGTCGGCGTTGAGGAACTCCTCCTGCGACGTGCCGCGGGCGTCCCACCCGGTGCGGTAGAGCAGCCACCCGCCCTCGGGCAGCGGGCCGTGCTCGGCCTCCCACGCCCGGACGTGGTCGACCTCCAGCAGGAAGTCCGGGTCGGCCGCCGCCTCGGCGGAGAAGTCCAGCACCACGGCCGGGGCGACCAGCCGGTCGGCCGGGACGGAGGCGACGTCGTCGCCGTCGGCACCGGTGACCCAGTGGTTGGGAGCGTCGAAGTGCGTCCCGGTGTGCTCACCGGTCCGGAAGTTGTTCCAGTACCAGGCCGGCCCGCGGTCGTCGTACCGGCTGAGCTCCTCCAGCTCGAAGCGCGCGGTCTGCGCGAACTGCGGCGGGAGCGCGATCACCGGGGTCTCCGCCGACAGCGGGGCGGTGAGGTCCACGACCTCGATGCCCCCTCCGGCCAGTGCGGCGGCGAACGCGGACAGGGTCGACATGGGCGGGTCCTCCACGGGCTCGGGGTGCGGACCGCCGAGCATGCCGCACGCCCAGGTCAGCGGGCCGCGACGGGGTGCGCGGGTTCAGCCGCCGTCGGGCGCCGTGTCGTCCTGGGTGTGGCAGCGCACGGCGACGACCGCGACGTCGTCGTCCGGCCGGTCCCCCACGATCCGCTCGATGAGCGCGTCGCACAGTCGGCCCACCGGGACCGCGGCCAGCTCGCGGACCGCGGCCACCAGCCGGTCGGTGCCCTCGTCGATGCCGGTGCGGCCCTGCTCGACCAGCCCGTCGGTGTAGAAGAGCAGCGTGTCGCCGGCGCCGACCTCGGCCACCGCGTCGCTCCGGGGACGGGTCGACTCGGCGCCGAGCAGCGTCTGCGGCTCGCTCGCCAGCAGCTCCACCCGGCCGTCGCCGTGCAGGAGCAGCGGCGGCAGGTGCCCGGCCGAGGACCAGCGCAACACCCGCCGCCCGCTGCCGGCCAGCTGCGTCGGCTGCTCGAGGCGGGCGATCAGCGCGGTGGCCAGGGTGCCGATCCTCAGGCCGGTGAGCGCGGCGTCCACCCGGGTGAGCACCCGTGCCGGTTCCTCGTTCCGGTCGTAGGCGATGCCGCGCAGGATGCTGCGTACCTGCCCCATCGCCGCGGCCGCGTCGACGTTGTGGCCGACGACGTCGCCGATGACCAGCAGGGTCGCGCCGTCGGGCTGCTGGAAGGCGTCGTACCAGTCGCCGCCGACGTGCAGCGTGCTCGACGCCGGCAGGTAGCGGACGGCGATCTCCAGGTCGTCGGGCTGCGGCGGCGGGGTCAGCAGGCTGCGCTGCAGGGTCTCGGCGACGGCGAGCTGGCGGCCGTAGAGCCGGGCGTTGTCGATGGCCAGCGAGGCGCGGCGGGCGACCTCCACCGCGGTGGCGATCTCCATCTCGCTGTGCGGCGGGCGCGCCGCGGTGTTGACCATGCCGAGCACGCCGAAGGTCTCCGCACGCGCCCGCAGCGGGACGACGGTGATCGACCTGGCGTCCAGCCGCTCCCAGGCCGCGCGGACCTCGTCGCTGCCGGCGAGCGCCGGCTCCACCAGCCCGGGGTCGATGGAGGACAGGTGGATCGGTTCGCCGGTGAGCAGCGCGGTCACCATCGGGTTGTCCTCGCCCGCGGGCCGGACCCTGTTGCTCAGGTAGAGCTCGAGGTCCGCAGCGCGGGCGGGGTCGCGGTGCGCCCAGCCTGCATCGACGGCGAGGCCGTCGTCCCCGACCACCGTGACCACGGCCCAGTCACACAACCGGGGGACGACGAGGTCGACCAGCGTGGCGACCGACTTCGTGGGGTCCAGCGTGCTCACCATCGACTCGCTGACCTCGGCGAGGAAGCGCAGGCGGTCACCCTCGTCCGCCACGGCGTCGGTGCGGTCCTCGGGCACCGGGCCGACCCGGCGCCGCAGCGAGACGTGCAGGTGGTCGTCGGCCCGCTGCGCCGTGGCGTCGAGCCAGGAGCCCGCGGGCGGGTAGTAGCCGCGCCAGGTCACCCGTCCGCCGACGCTCCGGGCGTGCAGCAGGAAGCTGTGCAGGATGGTGCCCGCCAGCTCTGGCAGGGCGATCCAGATGTTGCGGCCGGTCAGCTCCTCCCGCCGGCGGCCGAGCAGGTCGGCGGTCGCCTGGTCGACCGAGACCAGCGTCCAGTCGCCGTCGAAGACCGCGGCGCCGGGCACCGGCACGTCCGCCGTCGGCGACGCCGGGACGGCCGCCGCGGACGCTGCCGCCTCGCTCACGTCGCCCCCTCGCCTCCGGTCGCGGCAACCGCCGTTGACGGAGGGAATCTACGCCAGCGCAGCCGCCGTCCCGGGAGCGACGCCGGGGTCAGCCGATGCGCTCCTCGAGGTGCACGGTGACCTCCTCGCCGGCCTCCTTGCCGATCGCCCGGCGGACGTCGGCGGCCACCGGCAGCTTGTGCGTGCCGTCGCCGAGGGCCATGAACGAGCTGCGGAACGGGTGGCCGTCGATGGAGCCGCGGACCTTGACCAGGCCGCGGGTCCCGAAGAACTCCGCGGAGCCGGGCATCTGCACGTAGGTCCAGCCCCCGGGCGCGGAGCTGCGGACCAGGGTCGCGGTGAACGCGGTGTCCAGCGGGGTGGCGGGCATCGTCGCCGTCCTCTCCTCGGGGGTGTCGCTGCTCCGACGGCGCGGTGAGCCGGAACTCATCGGTGCCGCCCTGCCCGGACCCCGCGGCCGGGGAAGGATGTCGAGGTGCACGTGGAGCCCCTGTTGCTGCTGGTCCTCGGCGCCGTCGCCCTCATCGTCGCCGTGCGCTGGGTGGCCGACCGCACCGGTCTGCCGGCGGCCGCGCTGCTGACGCTGGCCGGCATCGCCTACGCCTACCTGCCCGGCCCGAACGTCGTCCTGGACCCCGAGCTGGTGCTCACGCTGGTGCTGCCGCCGCTGCTGTACAGCGCCGCGCTGGACAGCTCGCTGACGGCGATCCGCAACAACCTGCGAACCGTCGTCAGCCTCTCGGTCCTCCTCGTGACGGCCACCGCCCTGCTCATCGGCGTCGGCTTCGCGCTGTTCGTCGGCGGGGCGACGCTGGCGGCCGGCATCGCGCTCGGCGCCGCGGTCGCGCCCCCGGACCCCGTCGCGGCCCTCGCCGTCGGGCGCCGGGTGGGCCTGCCGCCGCGGCTGGTCACGCTCATCCAGGGCGAGGGCCTGCTCAACGACGCGACCGCGCTGACGATCCTGTCCGTCGCGGTCGCCGCCGCCGTGGGCGACGGGTTCTCCACACCGGCGGCCCTCGGCCGGTTCCTCCTCGTCGCGGCCGGCGGCGTCGCCGTCGGCGTCTTCATCGCCCACGCGGTGCGGCCGCTGCGCCGGATCCGGCGCGACCCGCTGTCGTCGAACGCCATCTCCCTCGCCACGCCGTTCGTCGCCTACCTGCTGGCCGAGCGGGTGGAGGTCTCCGGGGTGCTGGCCGTCGTCGTCGCCGGGCTCGTCATCGGGCACAACAACCCGAGCTGGGCGTCGGGCGCCAGCCGGCTGCAGACCGAGGCGGTCTGGCGGCTGGTCGACTTCCTCCTCGAGGGCGTCGTCTTCCTGCTCATCGGCCAGCAGCTGCCCGCGGTGATCAGCCGGCTGGACGAGTACGACGCCGGCACGGTGGTCACCGCGGCCGCGATCACCGTCGGCGCCGTCCTGCTGCTGCGGCCGCTGTGGCTGTGGCTGACCGAGCACCTGCCGCAGGCGCTGCACACCCGGCTGGGCGGCGAGGACGTCGCCGGGGACGACGGCAACCAGCGGACGGCGCCCCAGCAGCTCAGCGGGAGCGAGATCGCCGTCCTCAGCTGGGCCGGCACCCGCGGGGTGATCAGCCTCGCGGCGATCTTCACCCTGCCGCTGACGACCGAGACCGGCGCGCCGTTCCCCGACCGCGACCTGCTGCTGTTCTGCGCCTTCCTGGCCGTGCTGGTCACCCTCGTCGGGCAGGGCCTCACCTTCGCGCCGCTGGTGCGCGCGCTGGGCCTGCGCGCCGACGAGGCCGACCAGGCGCGGCTGCGCAACGAGGCGCGGGCGGCGTCGGTGGAGGCCGGGCTGCGACGGCTGGACGAGCTGACCGCCGAGCAGCACGACCACGTCGACGACGCCGCGATCGAGGCGATCCGCTCCCAGCTGCAGGGCCGGCTGGACCGCTACCGGCGCCGGCTGGACATGCTGCAGGGCGTCGAGGGCGGCGAGGTGCCGATGTCCCCGTACTACGAGGCGGCCCTGCGGGTGCGCCGCGCGGTGCTCGAGGCCGAGCGGGAGGAGCTGCTGCACTGGCGCGACGTGGGCCGGCTGCCCGACGAGGGGCTGCGCCGGCTCGAGCGCGAGCTCGACCACGAGGAGGGCCGGCTGCCGGCCCGCGGCTGAGGCCCCGCCCTCACCTCACGGGCAGGCCGGCCAGCCCGGCGACCAGGCCCAGGAGCGCGCACACGCCGAGGGTGCGCAGCACCGACCAGCGCAGCCGGAACAGCAGCACCGCCGCGAGGAGCGCCAGCGCCAGCGGCACCGGCCGCAGGGTCGCCGGGTCGGGCAGCTCCAGGTGCAGCGGCCCCCGGTCGACGTCGACGGTCCGGGAGAACAGCGTGTGGACGGCGAAGTAGACGCCCAGGTTGGCGATGACGCCGACCACCGCCGCGGTGATCCCGGTCAGCGCCGAGGACAGCGACCGGTTCCCGCGCAGCCGCTCCATGTACGGCGCACCGAGCAGCACGAACAGGAAGCTCGGCACGAAGGTCACCCAGGTGACCAGCAGCGAGGCCAGGACGGCGGCCGCCCACGGGTCGAGCGCGCCCGGGGCGCGGTACGCGCCGAGGAAGGCGACGAACTGCACCACCATGATCAGCGGCCCGGGGGTGGTCTCGGCCAGCGCCAGCCCGCGCACCATCTCGCGCGGCCCGAGCCAGCCGTGGACCTCGACCGCCTGCTGCGCCACGTAGGCCAACACGGCGTAGGCGCCGCCGAAGGTGACGACCGCGGTCCCGGAGAAGAACAGCCCCTGCTGCGTGAACACGCTGTCCCGCCCGGTGAGCAGCGCGGCCACGGCCACCGGCACGCCCCACACCACCAGCCCGACCAGCAGCACCCGCAGCGTGCGCCGGACCGACGGCGGCTCGGCGTGCAGGACGTCGTCGCTGATGACCGGCGGCGGGCCGTCGTCCCCCGCGGCGGCGGCCGTCCTCTGCGGCAGCGCGGCCGGGCGCCAGCGGCCCAGCGCCCAGCCGGCGACACCGGCCAGGGCCACCACCAGCGGGAACGGGACGCCGAGCAGCGCCAGGGCGAGGAACGCCGCGACCGCGATCGCGACCAGCGCCCGGCTGTTCAGGGCGCGCTTGGCGACCCGCTGCACGGCCTGGGCGACGATCGCCAGCACGGCGGGGGCGAGCCCGGCGAACAGCGCGAGGACGGCGGTGGTGTCGCCGAAGGCGACGTAGACCGCCGACAGCACGAGCAGCGCGACGACGCCCGGCAGCACGAACAGCCCGCCGGCCACCAGCCCGCCGCGGGTGCCGTGCAGCAGCCAGCCGACGTAGGTGGCCAGCTGCTGGGCCTCCGGTCCGGGCAGCAGCATGCAGTAGTTCATCGCGTGCAGGAACCGGCGCTGGCCGATCCAGCGGTGCTCGTCGACGAGCGTGCGCTGCATGACCGCGATCTGCCCGGCCGGGCCGCCGAAGGTCTGCAGCGAGATGAGGAACCACGCCCGCACCGCGGTGCGGAACGGGACGACGTCCTGTTCGCCGGGACGGGGTCGCGCCACGGCGGCATCGTCCCGCGGCGCGGTCACCGGGCCTCGGTCCCCGCCGACCGGGAGCGGAAGTCGCCGCGTCCCGTGTCGCCCTTCCAGTCCGCGAAGGACTCGCCGGTCAGCTCCTCGAGCAGCCCGATGTCGGGCAGCAGCGGCTCGAGCACCTCGCGGCGGACCCCGACCGGCATCGGCGGCCGCGGCGCCCGCCCGGCGTGCAGGGCCGCGACCAGCGGGCGGCTGACCTGCCGCCACACCTGCGGCGGCGCGTACGCGCCGAGCGCCGCGCCGGCGCGGACGGCCCGGGACAGCGCGCGGTACCGGGCGGTGTCCGCGACGTAGGGCTTGACGTTCTCCGGCGGGACGGCGTGCGCGACGCCGGGCGCCACGCCCAGGAAGGCGCTGACCCGGTCGAGGGTCTCCCGCGGACTGTCGACCACCTGCCGGTAGCGCAGCAGCAGGACCTGCTCGCGGGGCACGTGCCGGTACAGGTCGCGCAGCTGCTCGCCGTAGCGGCCCAGGCCGCGGTAGTGCCAGAACGGCGCCCACCCGTCGGCGACCCGCCGCTCCTCCCGCCGCACCGCGGTCAGGAAGTCCGCCTCGGGTTCGAGCCCGTCGGCGCGCAGGTGCACCCAGTTCGACCAGGCCCGGTCCACCGGGTCCCGGACGACGACGACGACCCTGACATCCGGGACGTCGGCGGCCAACCGGGCCTGCGCCGCGCGGTCGTACAGATAGAACGGCGTGCTCTCGCCGCGCTCGGCCGCCTCGGGCGCGGCGGCGAACAGCGCGAGGTAGTCCGCACGCCGCCAGATCCACTCCCGCGCGCTGTGCGCGTCGCCGGGTCCGCGCTGCTGCGACCGCGGCGGCGGGCGGCCGTCGGTCAGGTAGTACTTCGGCTCCTTGACCGGCGAGAGGTACAGGCCGGGGTGGGTGGCCAGGGCGGCGTGCAGCGCCGTCGTCCCGGCCTTGGGCGCGCCGGCGATGACGAACTGCGGCAGGCGTCCGGTCACGGGGAGGTCCTCCTGGTCGGTTCGCGGTCGGATGCACACTGGGCGGCGTCCCCCTCGGTCGACCCCGGAGCTGCCGCGTGCCCAGCCACCCCACCCCGACGTCCCTGGCACGGCCCCCGGCCCCCGACCGGTTCTGGGCCGACGCCGAGGTGGTGCTGGAGCCGGAGGACCCGCGGCCGGGCTCCTGGGCCGGCGGCCCCTCGGTCCAGCTGGTCGACGGGACGTGGTGGCTGGCCGCCCGGCTGCGCCGGCCGGTCGGCGAGGGCCGCGGGTTCGCCAACGTGGTGTCGCGGTCGGACGACGGCGTGCGGTTCACCCCGGTGGTCGCGGTCGGCAAGGACCGCTTCGGCGCCGAGTCGCTCGAGCGCCCGGCCCTCGTGCACACCCCCGAGGGCTGCTGGCGGCTCTACGTCAGCTGCGCGACGCCGGGCACCAAGCACTGGCGGGTCGACCTGCTCGAGGCCGACGACGTCGAGGGGCTGGCGACGGCCGAGCCGCGCACCGTCCTGCCCGGCAGTGACCGGGAGGCGGTCAAGGACCCGGTCGTCCGGCACGACGGCCGGCAGTGGCACCTGTGGGCCTCGGTGCACCCGCTCGACGACCCGGACGCCACCGACCGGATGACCACCGAGCACGCCACCAGTCCCGACGGCGTCGGCTGGACCTGGCAGGGCACCGCGCTGGCCGGCACCCCGGGCAGCTGGGACGCCCGCGGGGTCCGGTTCGCGACCGTGGTGCTCGACGGCGACCGGACCTGGGCCCTCTACGACGGGCGCGCCACGGCCGGCGAGAACTGGGAGGAGCGCACCGGGCTCGCGGAGGCCGGCGGCGACGGCCGGTTCACCGCGGCGGAGGACGGCCCGCTGCTGCAGAGCCCGCACCGCCCGCACGGACTGCGCTACGCCGACGTGGTGGCGCTGCCCGGGGGCGGTGCGCGGTGGTTCTACGAGGCCACCCGGCCCGACGGCGCGCACGAGCTGCGCACGGTGCTGCTCGACGCCTGACCGCGGCACGCAGCGCTCCTCGCATCCGGGGCCCGGCGTGCGGGGCCCGCGCTTGCGGGTGCCGGTCGGCACCCGCCAGGTCGTCACCCGGGGCACCCCGTCGCGGAGGAGGGTTGCCGGCCAGCGAGCCGGGGCTCGTCGCTGGCGCTCGTGACCCGCCGGGAGCGTGACACGCCGCCTCGATTCCCGTCAAACCCGACCGACGTGGTAGGGATTGGTCCGTGCCCGCCGCCCCGACCGCCTCCGCCGCCTCGCCGCGGCTGGTCCGGCGCGTGCACGTCGACCTCGGCCGGGTCTGGTCCGCCGCCTGTCGCTGACGGCGTCCCTCCCCTCCCGGCCGCCGACCCGCGCGACCGGACCCCGACCTCCCCGAGGAGACCCGTCGTGTCCCGATCCCTGCTGTCCCCTGCCCACCTGCGCCCGGCCCGCCCGACCGACTCCCGCACCGGCTCCGCCGCGCTCGCCGCGGCCCTGGCCGTCGTGGCCGACCGCTGGCTGCCGCTGGTCGGCTACCGCGCCGAGAGCCGGTGGAGCGCACCACTCCCCCACGACACCGCCGCCGACGTCCTCGACCCGTCCCTGCACGAGGACCTGGCTCGCGCCCAGGTCTGGCTGCTGTCCTGGCTGCCCGGACAGGGCACCGGCCTGCACGACCACGGCGGCTCCGCCGGTGCCCTCGCCGTCGTCCGCGGCACGCTGTCCGAGGCGGTGGGCGCCCGGGACGGCGCCACCGAGCTCACCGCGGGCCGGGTGCGCCACTTCGGTCCCCACCACGTGCACCGGGTGACCAACTCCGGGACCGAGGCGGCGGTGAGCGTGCACGTCTACACGCCCCGGCTGACGGTGATGAACACCTACCGCGTCGAGGGGCGGCTGCTGGTGCGCACCGGCACCGAGCGCGCCGGCGTCGACTGGTGAAGGACCCCGCCCGCCCCTCCCCCGGCACGCCGCCGGACGGCGCTGCGTAGCGTGCGTCGCGGCTCCCGACGTCCGGGGCCCCGGACCCGAGGAGCTGCCGCGATGTCCCGCCCCGGAGCCCCGGAGACGCGCGAGGCCGTCCCCGCCTGGTTCACCCGCGCGCTGGCCAGCGCCCCCGAGCACCGGGACGTCGTCGTCGAGGGCACCCGCATCCACTACCGCGCGTGGGGAGAACGGGACCGGCCCGGGCTGGTGCTGGTGCACGGCGGGGCGGCGCACTCGGGCTGGTGGGACCACGTCGCCCCGCTGCTGGGCACGCACCGCGTGGTCGCCCTCGACCTGAGCGGCCACGGCGACAGCGGCCGGCGGGAGGGCTACGGGACCGGGCAGTGGGCCCGCGAGGTGCTCGCCGTGGCGGCCTCCGAGGGCCTCGCCCGCCCGGTGGTGCTCGGGCACAGCATGGGCGGCTGGGTGGCGCTGACCGTCGGCGTCGAGCACGGGGCGGACGTCGCCGGCGTCGCCGTCATCGACTCGCCGCTGGACCGGCAGCCGCCCGAGGAGCAGCGGGTGCGCGCGCAGTCGCTGGGGCAGCGGGTGCACGCCGACCTCGAGACGGCGGTGGCGCGGTTCCGCACTCTGCCGCCGCAGGAGGTCTACCTGCCGCACGTCCGCGAGCACGTGGCCCGCGGCTCGCTGCGGCCGGTCGAGGGCGGGTGGACCTGGAAGTTCGACCCGGCCTTCTCCGGCAACCGCCCGCTGGTGCGCCAGCTGCTGCCCCGGCTGGCGGCGCCGGCCGCGCTCTTCCGCTGCGAGCACGGCCTGGTGACCCCGGACATGGCCGCCGAGATGGTGGCCCTGGTGCCCGGCGGGCTGCCCGTGGTGGACCTGCCCGAGGCCGGCCACCACCCGATGCTCGACCAGCCCCTGGCGCTGGTCACCGCCGTCCGCACACTGCTGGCGTTCTGGCCCGCCGGATCGGCGCCATCCGCGTAGCGTGACCGCATGGCGGGCTCACGGATCCACCACCCAGGGTTGGCACGGAAGGTCGTCCCGGCCGACGTGGCCGCCGGGCACATCCGGCACGGCGACACCGTCGGCATGAGCGGCTTCACCGGCGCCGGCTACCCGAAGGCCGTACCGCAGGCCCTCGCGCAGCGGATCCACGACGTCCATGCCACGGGCGAGCCCTTCCGGGTCAACGTCTGGACCGGCGCCTCCACGGCCCCCGAGCTCGACGGCGCGCTCGCCGCCGCCGACGGCATCGAGCTGCGGCTGCCCTACCAGTCCGACCCGGTCAGCCGCGACAAGATCAACCGCGGGCTCATGGAGTACATCGACGTCCACCTCTCACACGTGGCGCAGATGGCGTGGATGGGGTTCCTCGGCCCGCTGGACGTCGCCGTCGTCGAGGTCAGCGGCATCACCGCCGACGGCGACCTGGTGCCGTCCTCGTCGGTGGGCAACAACAAGACCTGGCTGGACCAGGCCGACCGGGTGGTCCTCGAGGTCAACTCCTGGCAGAGCCCCGCGCTCGACGGGATGCACGACATCTACTACGGCACGGCGCTGCCGCCGGACCGGCGGCCGATCCAGCTGACCCGCCCGGACGAGCGGATCGGCGTGCCGTACCTGCGCTGCCCCGAGGACAAGGTCGTCGCCGTCGTCGAGACCTCCGCCCCCGACCGCAACACCCCGTTCAAGGCGCCGGACGCGGACTCGCGGGCCATCGCCGGGCACATCGTCGAGTTCCTCGAGCACGAGGTCGCCCGGGGCCGGGTGCCCCGCTCCCTGCTGCCGCTGCAATCCGGGGTCGGCAACGTCGCCAACGCCGTCCTGGCCGAGCTGGGGTCGTCGTCCTTCGAGGAGCTGACCGCCTACACCGAGGTCATCCAGGACGGCATGCTCGACCTGCTGAGCTCCGGCAGCATGGTCTCGGCGTCGGCGACGGCCTTCTCGCTCAGCCCGGAGGGGGCGGCGCGCTTCGACGCCGAGGCGCAGACCCTGCGGGAGCGGATCCTGCTGCGGCCGCAGGAGATCAGCAACCACCCGGAGATCATCCGGCGGTTGGGCGTGCTGGCGATGAACGGGCTGATCGAGGCCGACATCTACGGCAACGTCAACTCCACCCACGTCATGGGCAGCCGCATCCAGAACGGCATCGGCGGCTCGGGCGACTTCGCCCGCAACGCCTACATCTCCTTCTTCCTCACCCCGTCGACGGCCAAGGGCGGCGCGATCTCGACGATCGTGCCGATGGTCAGCCACGTCGACCACACCGAGCACGACGTCGCCGTCATCGTCACCGAGCAGGGCCTGGCCGACCTGCGCGGCCTGGCGCCGCGGCGGCGGGCGGAGCTGGTCATCGAGCGCTGCGCCCACCCCGACTACCGCCCACTGCTGCGCGACTACTACGAGCGGGCGCTGCGGGAGTCGCCCGGCCGGCACACCCCGCACCTGCTCGGCGAGGCGCTGAGCTGGCACACCCGTTACCTGGCCGACGGCTCGATGCTGCCCGCCCGCCCCTAGGACGTGCGGACGGCGGAGACGTCGAACTCGATCTGGATGCGGTCGCTGACCAGCACGCCGCCGGTGTCCAGCGGGGTGTTCCAGGTCAGACCCCAGTCGCTGCGCTTGATCGCCAGCGCGCCCTCGAAACCGACCCGGGTGTTGC
>DASQXT010000111.1:0-8390 GCA_035639575.1 Geodermatophilus sp. | reverse complement strand
TCACCTCCCCGGCCGCGAACGCGACCCCCAGCGCCGGTAGATGCTCCAGCGCACGCCCGGACCGGACCAACTCAGCGGCCGCCGCGACGGACAGGTGTGCGTGTCCGCGCAGCCAGGCGGCCATCGTCTTCAGCCCGTCGACCTCGGCCGCACCGGACACCTCGGCCTCGCGGACCGTGCGGGCGACCTCGGCGGCGATCCGGTTCTGCGCCGCCAGCAACGGGCGCAGCCGGTCCAGCAGCGCCGGGCCGAACAGCGGCGACAGGTCCTCGGCGGCCAAAGCGTCAAGCGCGGTCATCAGCTGCTCCACGACACCTCCCACCGGATCGATCAGGTGTTCGAAGTCTAGCCGACCGAAGGCCGGTCGACCACACGAATCCCCAGCTCAGGGGCCCGTCCACAGATGTGGCCGAGGCCTTGACACGGTCAGCCGACGTCTGCCCCAGGTGGCCCGGATCGAGGCGATCTGGCCGGTGCACGGCTTCGGCCAGAGCGCGCTCCTCGACCGCGGGACCGGCGCCCTCCTCGGCCGGCCCAGGCTGCACCCCCTGGCCGCAGTGGGACGAGGTCGAACTGGGCTTCGTCCTCGCCCGGCACGCGCAGGGCCGGGGCCTCGCCACGGAGGCCGCACGAGCCTGGCTGCACGTCGCGTTCGGCGAGCTCGGCCTGCACCGCCTGACCGCGGTCGTCCACCCCGACAACGCACCGAGCCGGGCACTGGTCACCCGGCTCGGCTTCCGTGTCCACCGCGAGGACGTGACGCCGTCCGGCGTCGGGGTCCTGGTCCACGAACTGTTCGCGCCGTGACCGGTCAATCCCCGCACAGCCGGCGCAGCGCCGCTGCGGCGAGCCCCGGCAGACCCTCGGCCGGTCCCTCGACGGGGTCAGCGGACCAGGCGGACCAGGCGGCCGATCGCCAGCTGCGCCAGCGGCGCGTACCCGACGACCAGCGGCGCAGGTCCCGAGACCCGCAGCCCCGTCGTGCTGCCGCGGTTCGGACCCTCGGTGACCCAGTGCAGCAGGCACAGCCGCACCGGGCCGAGGGACACCGTCCACGACCAGCGCCGGGCCGCCTCGTCCACCGTGTCGACGACGAACGGCAGCGCCACCCCCAGCGGCGCGCGCACCCGCCCCCGCACGCCTGCCGCCAACCGCGCCACCGGCAGCTCGACGCCGGTGATCTGCGGCGCCCACTGGGACCAGCGCGCGGGGACGGCGTAGCGCTCCCAGACCTCGTCCGGCCCGATGGGCCCGGTCGCGTGCAGGGTCAGGGTCGTCACGAGACCTCCCCGTCGGCCAGCGGACGGACGTGGCACTGCACCACGACGGCGGTCAGCCCCTCGTCGGACCCCGACGTGTGGTCCTCCCCCGGCGACCACAGCGCCGCCTCGCCGGCCTGCAGCGGCCGGCGGTCACCCGACGCCCCGGACACCCAGCCGCGGCCGGAGACGACCAGGAACAGCAGCCACAGCCGGGTCGGGTGCCGTCCGATCGACCCGCCCGGCGCCAGCCGGACGACGTCCACCGCGAACCCGTCCTGCGGCTCCCGCACGAGCGCCGCGCGCAGCAGTTCCACGCCGGAGCTGCCGAACGACGAGAGCTGCCGGACGGGCGGCGTCAGCAGTTCCATCAGGCGGGCGGCCCGCCGAGCAGGAGCTGGCGCAGCATGTGCATCGCCAGGGCCACCGACCGGTGCCGCACGGCCGACCGCGAGCCGGGCAGCACGATCGAGCGCGGCTGGCGCCCGTCGGGTCCGACGGCGCACAGGTGCACGGTCCCGACCGGCTTCTCCGGGGAACCCCCGCCCGGTCCGGCGATCCCGGTGATGCCGACCCCCACGTCGGCGCCGAAGCGGGACCGCGCCCCCTCGGCCAGCGCCGCCGCGACCTGCGTGCTCACGGCCCCGTACGACTCGAGCAGCTCCGCCGGGACGCCGACCAGCGCCTCCTTCGCGGAGTTCGCGTACGACGCCACCCCGCCGAGCACCCACGCCGAGGACCCGGCCCGCTCGGTCAGCCGCGCCACGAGCAGCCCGCTGGTGCACGACTCCGCCGTCGCGACGGTCAGCCCGCGGTCGGCGAACGCCGACGCCACCAGGTCGTCGACCGTGGGGCCGGTCGAGAACAGCTGCGGCCCGTGCGCCTCGCGGACCGCCTCGACCAGCCGGTCGTACTCCGGCTGCGCCTCCGGGCCGTAGCGGGTGACGATCTCCAGCTCGCCGTCCCGGAGGCAGGTGGTGACCTCCAGGTCGGGGAACTCGTGCAGCCGCAGCGTCGCCGCCAGCTGCGACTCGAGGGTCCCCCACAGCCGCAGCGTCTCCTGGCGCAGCTCGCTGCGGCCGGCCATCGCGCGCTGCACCGGCTCGGCGGCCAGGGCCGCCGGCCACATCCCCTGCAGCTCCGACGGCGGCCCGGGGAGGACGACGACCACCGGTCCGTCCCGCCCCTCCGCCGGGGGGACGACGAGACCCGGCGCCGTCCCGACCGGCGGCAGCACGGTCGCCCCCTCGGGCACGAGCGCCTGCTTGCGGACGCCGGCCGCCGTGGCCTCGGGGTCGGCGCGCCACCCGCGGCCGTCCATGAGGCCCTCGACGATCCTGCCGATCCGCCGCTCCAGCTCCGGGTCGACCGACGACGGCCGGCCCTGCACCTCACCGACGATCTGGGCGGTCAGGTCGTCGGCGGTCGGGCCGAGCCCGCCGGTGGTGAGGACGACGTCCTCGCCGGCCAGGAAGCGCAGGGCGTTGCGCAGGTCCTCGGGTCGGTCGCCGACGACCAGCACCGCGCCGACGTCCACCCCGAGCCGGCGCAGCTCCTCGGCCAACCACGGGCCGTTGCGGTCGCTCACCCGACCGGTGAGCACCTCGGTACCGGTGACGACGATCCCTGCGCGCACTGCCACCCGGCCGACCCTAGTGAGACCTCGGCCCACCCGCGTTTCCTGCCGGGCCGCCGGCCGCCCCACCGCTAGCGTGCGGTGACGAACCGGTCCGGCGCGTGCGCGCGCTCCAGCGAGGAGGAACCGTGAGGCAGCCGAGTCCCACCCACGAGCCGCCGGCACCGCGCGATCCGACCGAGTCGGGCGCGCAGGGAGTCGGGTTCGCCCCCGCCGGCGTCCATCCCACCGGGCCGGTCGGCACGATGCCCGGACCGCCCGGCGCCGGCACCACGGCCGCCGACCCGTCCCCCGGCCTGCCGCTCACCGCCGGGGAGGGCATCCGCCGGGCCCGGGCCCGGACGTCGCGCCCGCCCCGCACCCCGCGGGCTCCCCAGACGCCCCGCACCGCGCGCTCGCCGCGGCAACGCGCCGTCCGCATCGGCACCGGTCTCACCGCGCTCTCCCTGCTGCTGCTCCAGCTGGGCCTCGTCCTGGGCCTCGGGGAGGCGCCGCTGTGGTCGGCCGCGACGTTGTGGTCGGTGTTCGCGACCTTCGCCACCCTCGTCGGCGCGCTGCCGTTCGCCGGCCGCGTCGTCCCGGTGGCCCGGCAGCACCCCGACGCGGCGTGGAAGGCCGCGGCCGGCGGGCTGACCGGCGTGGCCGTGTTCTGGGTACTGGTCGTGCTGCCGCACGTCGACAGCAACGGCGGCTTCGTCCTCACCGCCGCGATGGCCGCCCTCGGCGCCGCGCTCTGGATCGCCCCCAGCCGCAGCCACAGCCGCGGCTGACGGGGCGACCGCGGCGGTCAGCCCCGGCCGTTTCCCCCCGCCCCGGTCGCCGGGCTCCTGCCGGCCCCGGCCCCTCCCCCTGTCCTCGCTCCGGCCCGGTTCCGACCCGTCGTCGGCGTCGTCGACGACCACCGGAGCGGGAGCCGGTGCGGTGGCGACGACCGGGGCCGGGGCCGGCGGGGCGACCGCGACCACCAGCGTGACGAGGTCGCCCGGCGCCAGCGCGCCGACCGGACCGAGCGCGAGCACCGACCCCGCCGGACGTCGGAGCGTTCCACGATCTCGCGCTGCACCCGTCGGCAGGGACACGTCCACCCGTACGGGGGTCAGCGGTCGTCGCGGTCCCGGCCGCCGTCCCAGCCGTCGTCGCTCCTGCCGTCGCCCCCACCGTCCCCGGACCCGGTCCGGTCTCCCGACGACGCCGACGACTCGGCCGTGCTCGACGGGGCGGTCCGCTGCGACTCCGTCGGGGTGGCGCTCGCCGACGGGGTCGCCGTCGGGGTCGGCGGCGTGCTGGCCGGCAGCTGCTCCTCCGGCGTGGCGGTCGGCGTGGGAGCCGCCTCGGTCGACTCGGGCGCGGGCTCCGGCGTCCGCCGCGGCCGCTGCGTCTCGTCGTCGGTGCTCTCGGAGACGCGGGTGGCCGGTGCGGAGTCGCGCTTGCGCGGAGCGGGCGCCGGCGCCACGGCGACGAGGACCCGCACCGTGTCGCCGGGCCGCAGCTCGGTGCCCACCGGCTCGACGGCGGCCACGGTGCCGGGGGCGGCGTCCGCGGTGACCTGGTCCTCGCGTTGCACGAGCAGGCCCAGCGCGGACAGCGCGAGCGCCGCCTCGTCGGCCTGGCGCCCGACGTAGTCCTCGGCGGCCAGCACGATCCGGGCGTCGTCAGTCTGTGCGGCGACCACGGTCGGCCCGGCGTCCCCGTCGCCGGAGACCGCCGCGAAGACCCCGGCGGCCGCGCCGGCACCGAGCAGCAGCGTCACCACCGGCACCAGGAGGGCCGCCGACCGGCGGCGGCGCGGCGCCGGCGGTCCGACGGTCCGAGCGCCGGACGCGGCCGGGACGGCGGCGGTCGCGGGCGGGACGGCGAGGCTGCGGGTGGGGGCGGGCTCGGGCAGGGGGCGGCCGGCGCGGACGTCCTCGACCGCGGCGACGAACGCGGCGCCGTCCGGCATGCGGTGGGCCGGGTCCTTGGCCAGCGCGCGGCGGATCAGCCTCCGCACGTCGCGGGGGAGGTCGTCGGGCAGCGGCTCGGGGTCGTCGCGCACCTGCTTGAGCGCGATCGTCACGGCGTTGTCCCCGTCGAAGGCGGGGTGGCCGGTGAGGCACTCGTAACCGACCAGGCCGAGGGCGTAGACGTCGCTGGCCGGCAGCGCGTGGGAGCCCTCGGCGACCTCCGGCGCGAGGTACTGCGGGGTGCCGATCACCTGGCCGGTGCGGGTGAGCGGCACGCTGCCCGCCGACCACGCGATGCCGAAGTCGGTGATCTTCACGCTGCCGTCGTCGCGGACCAGGATGTTGCCCGGCTTGACGTCGCGGTGCACCAGCCCGACCCGGTGGGCCTCGGCCAGCGCGGAAGCGGTCTGCTCCAGCAGCGACAGCGTGACGGCGGCCGACAGCCGGCCCTCGCGCTGCAGCACCGCCGACAGCGGCTCGCCCTCGACGAGCTCCATCACCAGGTAGGCCAGCGTCTCGCCGCTGCCGTCGGTGGCCTCGGTCTCGCCGTAGTCGAAGACGGCAGCGATGTTCGGGTGGGAGAGCCCGGCGGCGTGCTGGGCCTCGGCGCGGAAGCGGGCGCGGAACGTGGGGTCGCCGGTGTACTCGCTGCGCAGGACCTTCACCGCGACCGGACGACCGAGGAGGACGTCGGTGCCGCGCCAGACCTGCCCCATGCCGCCGGCGGCGATCAACTCGGCGAGCTCGTACCGCTCACCCAGGTTGCGCCGACCCGGCTCCACCACCCTGGCTCACTCCTCGCCTGCGACCCGGCCGTCTTCTGCGGCCCGAGGGCGCCGGTGCCCCTGGGTCTGGATGTCCCCCGCACCCCTGGTGGCTACACATCGGCGCAGGACACCGGGCGTGTCGCCGACCTGGGGGGACGGCGCCGCGCGCTCCGGCCCGCGCCGCATCCGTCCGCCGTCCATCCTCCCAGCAGACGGGCCCCGTGAGGGGACGGTCCCGTCACGTTCCGGCCACGATCCGGCGGTCAGGCGGTGAACAGCGCCCGGCCCCACCAGTCGTCGTCGCCCCGGACGCCCGGCGGGCAGGCGAACACCGCCGAGGATGTGTGCCGGATGTACTCGTTCATCGCGTCCGTGCGCAGGTTGCGCTGGACCTGCACGAACCCCGTCTCCGGGTCGCGCTGGAAGGCGATGAAGAACAGCCCGGCGTCCAGGCGGCCGAGCCCGTCGGAGCCGTCGACGAAGCTGTACCCGCGCCGCAGGATCGCCGTCCCCGAGTTGGTGGGGTGGGCGAGGAAGACGTGGCTGCGCTCCGGGACGGCGAACTGGCCGTCGACCTGCTTGGTGAAGTCGACCGGGTCGAACTCCGCGCGCTGGCCGAGCGGGGCACCGGAGCCCTTGGCGCGGCCGATCGTCTGCTCCTGTTCGACCAGCGAGGAGGTGTCCCACGGCTCGACGAGCATCCGGATCCGCCGGGTGACCAGGTAGCTGCCGCCGGCCAGCCAGTCCGCCCCCGGGTCGCCGTCGCCGACCCACACGAACCGGTCCAGCGCCGCGCTGTTCTCGGCCTTGAGGTTGTCGGTGCCGTCCTTGAAGCCGAACAGGTTGCGCGGGGTCGCCTGGCCGGTGCTGGTGGACGACGTCCGGCCGAAGCCCAGCTGCGACCAGCGGACGCTGACCACCCCGGCGCCGAGCCGCACCAGGTTCCGGACCGCGTGGACGGCGACCTGCGGGTCGTTGGCGCAGGCCTGGATGCACAGGTCGCCGCCACTGATCGCCGGGTCGAGCTGGTCGCCGGCGAAGGCGGGCAGCTCGGCCAGCGGCGCCGGGCGGCGGGCGGCCAGGCCGAAGCGGTCGGTGCCGTCAACGGTGGTGAACAGCGTGGGGCCGAAGCCGACGGTCAGCGTCAGCCCGGACGGCGGCAGGCCGAGCGCTTCGCCGGTGTCGTCCGGGGGCGCGTACGGGGAGCCGGCCACGGCACCGACCGGGCCGGCGTCCTGCCCGGCCGTCATCCGGCGCGCGGCCGCCGTCCAGGCCTTCAGCACCTCCACCAGGTCCTCGCGCCGGTCGGTGGTGACGTCGAAGGCGACGAAGTGCAGCCGGTCCTGCGCCGGGGTGACGATGCCGGCCTGGTGCGCGCCGGTGAACTCCACCGCGTCGGTCGGGCCCGGCCCCGCGGCCGCCGCCGCGTCGTCCGCCGTGGCCCGGCCGATCGCGCCACCGGCCGCGCCGGCGGCGACCACGCCCGCCGTCCCGGCGCCGAGCAGGCCGAACAGCCGGCGCCGGGTCAGCCCCCGGCCGGGGGTCGTCGGTTCGCTCATCGCGGGCTCACCCCTGGCTCATCGGTCGGCAACGACGGCCGCGACCCGGCTGACCGACTCGGTGAGCGCGGTGATGCTGTCGCTCAGGCCGCGCAGCTGCTCCTGGGTGAGCTGGTCGTAGAGCACCCAGCCGTCGCCGCTGCGGTACTGCTCCAGCTCGGCCTCCGTGGCGGCGAACCGCTGGTCGATCTCGGCGACCAGGTCGGGGTCGGCCTCCTCGAGGTAGGGGCGCAGCGCCTGGACGGCGGCCTCCGAGCCCTCGAGGTTGGCGGCGAAGTCCCACAGGTCGGTGTGCGAGTAGCGGTCCTCCTCGCCGGTGATCTTCCCGGTGGCGATCTCGTCGAGCAGCGCCTTGGCGCCGTTGGCCAGCTGCAGCGGGGCCAGCGTGGTGTCGTCGGCCTGGCCGGCGACCTCCTGGACGTCGGCCTGCAGCTGGTCGGCGTACGGGGCCATGCCCTCGGTGCTGCCGTCGACCCACAGCGCCTGCTCGAGGCGGTGGTAGCCGGTGAAGTCCTCGCCCTCCGCCTGGTCGCCCTCGCGGCCGTCGATCCGCGGGTCGAGGTCGCCGAAGACCTCCGCGACCGGCTCGATGCGCTCCCAGTAGGTGCGGGCGACGGGGAACAGCGCCTTGGCGCCCTCGACGTCCCCGGCCCGGACGGCGTCGGCGAAGGCCGTCGTCTGCTCGACGAGCGCGCCGGTCTGGCTGCGCACGTACCGCTGGTAGTCCGCACCGGCCTGGGCGAGGGTCTCGTCCTCCGACAGCTGCGCCGCCTCGCCGGTGACGGTGAGGGCGTTGCGGATGCCGTCGCCGACCATGCCCGGCTTGCAGGTGGCCTCGTAGTCGCCGGCCGGCAGCTCGACGAGCAGCTCGCGGGTCAGCCCGGGGGCGATGTTCTCCACCTCGCCCATCACCCGGTCGCCCTCGGCGTAGACGTAGAACTCGGTGACCTGGTTGCCGCTGTTGGTCACCTGGAACTGGTGCGTGCCCGCGGGGAGCTCGCCGGTGGCGACGTCGCAGGCGTCGTCGGTGGCCGCGACGGGGATCGTGTCGGCGGCCTCCTCACCGGCGCCGGCGGCCGTGCCGCTGCCGGCGTCACTGCCGCAGGCGGCGGTGGTCAGCGCGGCGAGCAGGCCGGCGGTGAGGAGGGGCAGGCGGCGGTCACGCACGGACATGCTGAGGGGCCTCCGGGGACGAGGTGGACGGGGTGGCCGGGCCGGCCGGGGCG
>DASQXT010000110.1:0-5445 GCA_035639575.1 Geodermatophilus sp. | reverse complement strand
CGACGACGAGGTCGCCCGGATCGACGGCCTGGCGCAGGGATGAGCGGCACGGCGGACGGCGGGGACACGCCGTCCGCCTTGCCGCAGGGGCACACGGCACCGAGGCTGGGGCGGTGAGCCAGATCCCGGTCTCCCCGTCCGGACCAGCGGAGCAGCCCCGAGGCACCGGCGGGGTGCCGAGGTGACCGCGGTCGACGCCTCGGTCTTCGAGGGCTCCTTCTGGCGCGACCCCTATCCCGCCTACGAGCGGCTGCGCGCCCAGGCCCCGGTGCGCGAGGTGGCGCTGCCCCGGGGCGGCACCACGTGGCTGGTCACGCGCTACGACGACGTGCGCGCGGCCTTCACCGACCCCCGGCTGGTCAAGGACCACCGCGCGATGCTGCCGCCGGAGGTCCGCGCGGAGGCCCCACGCCTGCCGGGCCCCTTCGGCTCGATGATGATCCTGCTCGACCCGCCGGACCACACGCGGCTGCGGCGGCTGGTCTCCCGGGCCTTCACCGCGCGGCGCACCGCCGAGCTGCGTCCCCGCATCGAGGTGCTGGCCGCGGGCCTGCTCGACGCGGTGCCCGCGACCGAGCCGGTCGACCTGCTGGCCTCCTACGCGGTGCCGCTTCCCATGGCCGTCATCTGCGAGCTGCTCGGGGTGCCCGACACCGACCGCGACGCCTTCGGCACCTGGTCGCGCGCGCTGGTCGACGACCACGACGACGCCGACCAGCAGCAGGCCACCGAGGGGCTGGCCGAGTACCTGTACGCCCTCGTGGAGACCAAGCGGCGCGCCCCGGACGGCGCCCTGCTCTCGGCGCTGGTCGAGGTCTCGGAGGCCGGCGACCAGCTCAGCACCGAGGAGGTCGTCGCGATGGGCGTGCTGCTGCTCATCGCCGGCCACGAGACCACGGCCAACCTCATCGGCAACGCGGTGCTGGGCGTGGCCACCGACGCCGCGCTGCGCGCGCACCTGCTCGCCGACCCGCAGCGGGTCCCCGCCGCGGTCGAGGAGTTCCTGCGCTGGGACGGCCCCGTGCACAACGCCCCGCTGCGCTTCGCCGCCGAGGACGTCGAGTACTCGGGCACCACCATCCCCGCGGGGTCGGTGGTCACGCTGTCCGTGGGCGCGGCCAACCGCGACCCGGGACGCTTCGACCGGCCCGAGCTGCTCGACCCCGACCGCGAGACCGGCGGGCACCTGGCCTTCGGGCACGGGATCCACTTCTGCCTGGGTGCACCCCTGGCGCGCCTCGAGGGGGAGGTGGCCCTGCGGTCGCTGCTCGACCGGTTCCCCGACCTGCGCCTGGCCGTGCCACCGGAGGACCTCCGCCACCGGCGCAGCGTCATCGTCCACGCCCTGGAGACGCTGCCGGTGGTCCTGCGACCCGCGGCCGCCGGGAGCGCCTCCGCGTAGCCGGCCGGTGGCGGGCCCGGGTGGGGCGGGACGAGGATGCCGGGGTGACCTCTCCTCCTCCTGTCGGTACCCGCACGCTCGGCCGCGACGGCCTGGTCGTCTCGGCCCTCGGCCTGGGCTGCATGGGCATGAGCCAGTCGTACGGCGCGGCCGACCGCGGCGAGTCGATCGCGACCGTCCACCGCGCACTCGACCTCGGCGTGACCTTCCTCGACACCTCCGACGTCTACGGCGACGGGCACAACGAGGAGCTGGTCGGCGAGGCGATCGCCGGACGGCGCGACGAGGTGCAGCTGGCCACCAAGTTCTCGCTGTCCCGCAACGACCGCGGCGGCATGGACATCGACGGCCGCCCGGAGAACGTGCGGGTCCGCGCCGAGGCCAGCCTGCGCCGGCTCCGGGTCGACGTGATCGATCTGTACTACCAGCACCGGGTCGACCCGAAGGTGCCGATCGAGGACACCGTCGGCGCGATGGCCGAGCTCGTGCAGCAGGGCAAGGTCCGCCACCTCGGGCTGTCGGAGGCCTCGGCCACCTCGATCCGCCGCGCCGTCGCCGTCCACCCCATCGCCGCACTGCAGAGCGAGTGGTCGCTGTGGACCCGCGACCTCGAAGTGGCCGGGGGCGGTGGGGACGTCGTGCTCGGCGTGGCCCGCGAGCACGGCATCGGCATCGTGCCGTTCAGCCCGCTGGGCCGCGGCTTCCTCACCGGCGCCATCCGGAGCCCGGAGGACTTCGGCGAGGACGACTGGCGCCGCGGCCACCCGCGCTTCACCGGCGAGGCCTTCGCGGCCAACCTGCGCCTGGTCGACGCCGTCCGGGCGATGGCCGAGGAGAAGGGCGTCAGCCCCGGGCAGCTGGCGCTGGCGTGGGTCCTCGCCCAGGGGGACGACGTGGTGCCGATCCCGGGCACCAAGCGGCGCCGCTACCTGGAGGAGAACGTCGCGGCCGCCGCCGTCGAGCTGTCGGCCGAGGACCTCGCGCGGCTGGGCGAGATCGCCCCGCCCGGGGTCGCGCAGGGCGGCCGGTACGTCGACTCCTCCTACACCTACGGCGACAGCCCGGAGCGCGTGGCGTGACGGTGCCGGCGACGAGGCTGCGGGTGCCCGGGGCCGACGGCGTCGAGGTCGCCGTGCACCAGTGGGGCGCCCCCGGTGACCTGCCGCCGGTGTACCTCCAGCACGGATTCGTCGCGGACACCCGGCTCAACTGGGTCGGCACCGGGACCGTCGGCGTCCTGCTGTCGGCCGGGCGGGAGGTCGTCGGCGTGGACGCCCGCGGGCACGGGAGGTCGGACAAGCCGCACGACCCCGCCGCCTACGGGGAGCGCCGGATGGCCGACGACCTGCGGCGGGTGGCCGACGCACTCGGCCACGACTCCTTCGACCTGGCGGGCTACTCGATGGGCGCAACGGTCGCAATGGTGACCGCGGCCACCGACCGGAGGGTCCGCCGGCTGGTCGTCGGCGGTGCCGGCGCCCCGTTCGTCGAGCCCGGTGGTGCCGAGCGCCACGCCGCCCTGATGGCCCGGCTGGCCGCCGCGCTGGAGGCGGCCGACGTGGCCGACGTGCACGACCCCGCCACCGTCGACTTCCGCCGGATGGCCGACGCACTCGCCGCCGACCGGCACGCCCTGGCCGCGCACGCCCGTGCGGTGCACACCCGCGAGGTGGACCTGGCCGCGATCACCGCGCCCACGCTCGTCCTCGCCGGCGACGCCGATCCGCTGGCGGACCGCCCCGAGGCGCTCGCCGCGGCCATCCCCGGTGCCCGGGTGGCCGTCGTCCCCGGCGACCACTCGACCGCCCTCCGGGCGCCGGCCTTCGCCGCGGCGCTGGTCGGCTTCCTCGGGGAGGCGTCGTGACCGACCCGAACTGCGGGGTGGCGCACGGGGCACCGGCGCCCGAGGTCACCGGCCGGGTGCTCGTCGCGGTGTTCGCCTCGCCGGTGGCCGAGGTGCTGCAGCGCTGGGCGCCGGAGCTCGGCTTCCGCACGGTGCTGCTCGACCCCGACCCGGCCCGCGGGGCCGCGGTGGTCGCCCTCGACGACCTGACCGAGGACCTGTCGGACGCCGACGTCGTCGTCACCGACCACCACCGCCCCGAGCTCGGCGAGGTGCTGCGCGACGCGCTGGCCCGCCGGGTGCGCTGGGTCGGGGTGATGGGCAACCCGCGGCACGAGGGCCCGCACGTGGCGGCGCTGGCCGCGCTCGGCGTCCCGCCCGAGGAGGTGGCGCGGGTGCACCGGCCGATCGGGCTGGACATCGGCTCCCGTGCGCCGGCCGAGATCGCGCTCAGCACGCTGGCCGGGCTGCTCGCCGACCGCAACGGCCGCAGCGGCGGGTTCGCGCACTCCCCGAGGTGAGGAGCTCACGCGCGCGACCGGTGGCCTGCGGAACGGGCGCCGCGGGTGACACGTTGACCGGCGCAGGAGGGCGGAACGGCCGCCCGGACGACGCGGAGGAGGACCGGGGATGGCGTCGCTGTTCAGCAAGCTGACCCAGTACGCGAACACGCCGAAGGGCCGGCAGGTCATCGCGCAGGCCACGGAGAAGGCCCAGCAGCTGGCCAAGGACCCGAAGACCCGGGCGAAGATCGACGACGCCCGCCGCCGCTTCCAGGGCCGGCGCGGCACCGGTCGCTGAGCGGGACGCACCCCGGCCCGCCCCGGTGCTCGGGGTGGGCCGGGGTGCGTCTCAGGCGGCCGGGTCGGGCTGGCGCAGCAGGCCCAGCGCGGCGTCGTGCAGCCGGCCGTTGCTCGCCAGCGCGCTGCCGCCGGTCGGGCCCGGGACGCCGGAGAGGTCGGTGAACGTCCCACCCGCCTCGCGCACGATGATGTCGAGGGCGGCGAGGTCCCACACCGAGACCTCGGGTTCGCAGGCGAGGTCCACCGCGCCCTCGGCCAGCAGCACGTAGCTCCAGAAGTCGCCGTAGCCGCGGGTGCGCCAGACCGACCGGGTCAGGTCGAGGAAGCCGCCGAGCAGTCCGCGCTCCTCCCAGCCGGAGAGGCTGGAGTAGGACAGGCTCGCGTCGTCCAGCCGGCCGACGCCCGACACCGTGCACCGGGTTGCCGACTCCAGCCGCCGGCCGGTCCAGGCGCCCACGCCCTTGGCCGCCCACCAGCGGCGGTTGAGCGCCGGCGCCGAGACCAGGCCGACGACCGGCTCGTCGCCGTCGAACAGCGCGATGAGCGTGGCCCACACGGGCACGCCCCGCACGAAGTTCTTCGTCCCGTCGATCGGGTCGAGCACCCACCGCCGCGGCCCGTGGCCGGTCGTGCCCATCTCCTCGCCGAGAACCGCGTCGCGGGTCCGCGCGCGGGCCAGCGTGATGCGCAGCTGCTCCTCCACGGCCCGGTCGGCGTCGGTGACCGGCGTGAGGTCCGGCTTGGTGTCGACCTGGAGGTCCTGCGCACGGAACCGGTCCAGGCTGATCGAGTCCGCCTGGTCGGCCAGCACGTGCGCCAGGTGCATGTCCCCCGTGTAGTCCCGGCCCGGTGTCATGGGCACCGAACCTAGCGGGCGCTCAGTCGAAGACCGCGGCACTGACCCCGCTGGGGCCCTCGTACTCCCGGTCGTCGATCTTCTGCAGGGCCTCGAGCACGTCCTTGTCGCTGCCCTTGGCGTGCTCGAGGATCTGGTCCTTCGTGGCCGGGTAGTCCATGCCCTTGAGGGCCTTCTGGATGTCGATGGGGCTCACCATGGCCCCGGGCTACCCCCGTCCACCGCGGGCGATGCGCGGATACCGTCGGGGAGTGCGTGCCGCGACGATCGCCGGGCTGCTGGCCGACCCCGCCCGGCTCAAGGTCGTCGCCGCCCTCGCCCTGGGCGCCGGCACGCTGGAGGAGGTCGCCGAGGCCACCGGGCTGCCGCTGAAGGACGTCGCCCTGGCCGCGCGTCGGCTGGGCCGGGCCGGCCTGGTCCGCCGGGACCGGCACGAGCTGGAGCTGCTGACCGAGCAGTTCGGCGTCGCGGCCCGCGCCGCCGCCGAGGCCGCCCCGCCGCCCGAGCCGCTGTCCGACGACCCCGCCGAGGACGCCGTCCT
>DASQXT010000109.1:0-14493 GCA_035639575.1 Geodermatophilus sp. | reverse complement strand
CCGCGACCTGGTGTTCGTCGGCGCCGGCCTGACCGCGATCGCGCGCGCCCACGGCCGGCAGCTCCCCCCGGCCCAGCGCGCGCAGGCCAGCACCCGGCAGCTGGGCCTCGGGCAACTGCGGGACCGGCACCGCGGTGACCCCGACGGGCTGCGCACCTGGCTGCGCCGGTCGGCCGAGGAGGTCCTCTTCCTGCGCGCACTGCGCGAGGCCGCCGCCCGCGTCGCCGGCTGACGAAGGACCCCCTGCCCCCACTCGCGAGCTCGCGCCAGGCCCCGTCCAGAGGCTCGCCGCGAGCGTGCGAGCGGTGAGGAGGACGGGGTCCTTCTGCCTGCGGGGGGCCGCCCGGGTCACGCCGGGCGGGTCGCCACCCGCGCCAGCGGGAGGGTGAACAGCAGCGCCCCGGCCACCAGGACGTAGGTCCACGGCAGCCCGACCCCCGCCGCGACGAGACCGAGCACGAGCGCGCCGACGGCGGTCCCCGCGTCGAACGAGGCGTTCCACACCGCGCTCGCGGTCGTGGCCCCGCCCTCGCCGACGCGGGCGAACGCGGTCACCAGCGTCAAGTTCTGCACCGCCCCGTAGCCCGCGCCGAAGACCGCCGCACCGGCGAGCACCCAGCCGACGCCGGCGCCCAGGCCGAGCGCGACGGCCGCCAGCCCGGCAGCCGAGCCGAGCAGGGCGAGCGGCAGCAGCAGCCGCGGGCCCGTCCGGTCGGCGAGCACGCCGACCCGCCAGCGGCCGACCGCCGCGGTGAGGCCGAAGACCAGCAGCGCCGCCGTCGCCAGGACGCCGTCCGGCCGCTCGATCGGCAGGAACGTCACCAGGCCGCCGCCGGCGAGGGTGACCACGAGCAGCACCCCGGACGGCGCCAGCGCGGCGCGCACCGCGGCTCGGGAGGACGACGTGCCGCTGCGCGGCTCGGCCCGCACCCCCCGGACGACACCGGGCACCAGCGGCAGCGCGAGCACCGGCGCGGCGGCCAGCCACGCCATCCAGGCCGCGTGCCCGCCGAGCACGAGGGCCACCCCGGCCGGGACGAAGGCCAGGTTGGGCACCGCGATCGCCAGCCCGTAGAGGCCGATGGACTCACCGCGTCGCTCCGGCGGGGCGACCCGCGCGGCCAGCGTCGCGCCGAGCACGGTGAGCACCGCGAAGCCGAGGCCGCGCACCGCGGAGACCGCCGAGAGCCAGAGCAGCCCGTCGTCCGCCGCGTACAGCGGTGAGGGAGCACCGAGGGCGACGAGCCCGACGGCCAGCACCGGGCCCGGGCCGAACCGCGCGGTCAGCGCCGGCACGGCCGACTGCCCGGCGACGGTGACCGCGAGGAACACCGCGGTGACCAGCCCGGCGGTGTCGGCGGCGGCGCCACCGGCGACCGCGTACGCGGGCAGCGAGGCCAGGGTCAGGGTGAAGCTGGTGAAGCCCAGCACCGTCGCACCGGCCAGCGCCCGCACCGCCGGCAGCCGCCACAGCGACGTCCGCGGTCCCGTCGTCCCCTGTGCCACACCGCTCCCCTCGACCGGACTGCCGCCCGGCCGACCAGCATGACCGGCCGGGCCGGCCGGCGCGGGGCCGGGTGCGCGCGAGCGCCGCGCCGGCCGACGGCAGGGCACCATCTGCGGGTGCCCGCACCCCGGCGCGTCCCGCCGACGGACCGTCCCCGCCCGGTGTTCAGCCGCCTGTACGCCCGCGTCAGCGAGGGGATGGACGCCGAGGGCCTCGGCGCGCTGCGCACCGAGCTGCTCGCGCCGCTGTCCGGGTCGGTGGTGGAGGTCGGCTGCGGCAACGGCCGCAACTTCGCGCGCTACCCGGCCGCGGTGACCGGGGTGACCGCGGTGGAACCCGAACCGCACCTCCGCAGCCTCGCCACCCGTGCGGCTGCGGCGGCACCCGTGCCGGTCACGGTCGTCGCCGGCACCGCGGAGGCGCTGCCCCTGCCGGACGGCGGTGCCGATGCCGCCGTGCTGTGCCTGGTGCTGTGCTCGCTGCCCGACCGCGACCGGGCGCTCGCCGAGATCACCCGCGTGCTGCGACCCGGGGGGACCCTGGCCTTCCTCGAGCACGGCCTCGGCCCGACCCGGCGGGTGCGCGCGACCCAGCGCCTCGCCGACGCGACCCTGTGGCCGCTGCTGGCCGGTGGCTGCCACACCGCCGTCGACCCGGTCGGCTCGATCCAGCGCGCCGGGTTCGAGGTCACGGCCCTGCGCCGCCTGCGGTTCCCCGACTCGCGCCTCACCCTGCCGGCCACGCCGCACGTGCTCGGCCTCGCCCGCCGACCCGGCTGACCGCGGGCGGGGGTAGGGAGGGGACGTGCCCCTGCTCACCGTCGGCCACGGCCCCGAGGACCGCACCCGCCTGGGCGCCCGGCTGACCGGGGCGGAGGTCGGGCTGGTCGTCGACGTCCGCCGGTTCCCGGGCAGCCGCAGCAACCCCGACGTCCGGGCCGACGCGCTCGAGCGGTGGCTGCCGGCCGCCGGCGTCGGGTACCGGTGGGACGCGCGGCTGGGCGGGCGCCGCCGGCTCCCGCCGGACGAGCCCGTCGCCGACGGCTGGTGGACCGTCGCCCAGTTCGCCGCCTACGCCGCGCACACCCGGACGCCGGAGTTCGCGACGGCGCTCGACGAGGTGCTGGCCGAGGCGGCGACGGCGACCGTGGCGGTGATGTGCAGCGAGTTCGTGTGGTGGCGCTGCCACCGGCGCCTGATCGCGGACGTCGCCGTCCTCGGCCGCGGCGTGCCCGTCCGGCACCTCATGCCCGACGGCCGGCTCGCCGAGCACCGCCCGTCCGAGGGCGCGGTGCTCGGCGAGGACGGCCTCGTGCACTGGCCGGCGAGGTAGCCCCGCGGCGCGTCAGCCTTGGTGCGGGTAGCGGTGGTCGGTCGGCGGCACGAAGGTCTCCTTGATCGACCGGGTGCTCGTCCAGCGCTGCAGGTTCTGCGCCGCGCCGGCCTTGTCGTTGGTGCCCGAGGCCCGCCCGCCACCGAAGGGCTGCTGGCCGACGACGGCGCCGGTGGGCTTGTCGTTGACGTAGAAGTTGCCCGCGGCGAACCGGAGGAAGTGCTGGGCGTGCGCGATGGCGGCGCGGTCCTCGGCGATGACGGCGCCGGTGAGCGCGTAGGGCGCCGCCGACTCCATCTGGGTGAGCACGGTCTCGTAGTCGGCGTCGTCGTAGACGTGCACCGCGAGGATCGGCCCGAAGTACTCGGTGGTGAAGACCTCGTGCTCGGGGTCGGTGCCCTCGATGACGGTCGGGCGGACGAAGAAGCCCTCGCTGTCGTCGGTCTGCCCGCCGGCCAGGATCGACAGCGCCGGGTCGTCGTCCACCCGGTCGATGACGCCGGAGAGCTTCGAGAACGACTTCCGGTCGATCACCGCGCCCATGAAGTTGGAGAAGTCGGTGACGTCGCCCATCGACAGCGACTCGGTGACCCCGACCAGGTCGTCGCGCAGCCGCGCCCACACCGACCGCGGGACGTACGCGCGGGAGGCCGCCGAGCACTTCTGCCCCTGGAACTCGAAGGCGCCGCGCACGAGCGCGGTCCGCAGCACGTCGAGGTCGGCCGAGGGGTGTGCGACGACGAAGTCCTTGCCGCCGGTCTCGCCGACGATGCGCGGGTAGCCGCGGTAGGAGGCGATGTTCTCCCCCACCCGCCGCCACAGCATCTGGAACACCGCCGTCGAGCCGGTGAAGTGGATGCCGGCGAGGTCCCGGTCGGCCAGCGCCACGTCGGACACGGCAGCCCCGTCGCCGGTGACCATCGAGATGACGCCCGGGGGCAGCCCGGCGGCCTCCAGCAGCCGCATGACGAAGTGCGCGGCGAACTGCTGGGTGGGCGCGGGCTTCCAGACGACGGTGTTGCCCATGAGCGCCGGCGCGGTCGGCAGGTTGCCGGCGATCGCGGTGAAGTTGAACGGCGTGACGGCGTAGACGAAGCCCTCGAGCGGCCGGTGGTCGCTGCGGTTCCACACCCCCGGCGAGGAGACCGGCTGCGCGGACACGATCTCGCGGGCGAAGTGCACGTTCCAGCGCCAGAAGTCGATCAGCTCGCAGGCCGAGTCGATCTCGGCCTGGTAGGCGGTCTTCGACTGGCCGAGCATCGTCGCGGCGTTGAGCGTCTGCCGCCACGGCCCGGACAGCAGGTCGGCGGCGCGCAGGAACACCGCGGCCCGGTCGTCGAACGACAGGTCGCGCCACGCCGGGGCGGCGGCCTTGGCGCAGGCCACCGCCTCCTCGGCGTCGGCGTGCGTGGCGTTCGCGGCGGTGCCGAGGACGGCGGCGTGCCGGTGCGGCTGGACGACGTCGAAGCGCTCGCCCCCGCCCATCCGCTGCTCGTCGCCGATGGTCATGGTGAGCTCGAGCGGCTCGCCGGCCAGCTCGGTGAGGCGCTGCTGCAGCGCGGCCCGCTCCGGGGAGCCCGGGGCGTAGGTGAGGACCGGCTCGTTGCCCGGCGCGGGGACGTTGGTGACGGCGTCCATGGGACTTCCCTTCACTTGGTGCTGACGAGGGAGCGCAGGAAGAAGCGCAGGTTCGCGGGACGCTCGGCCAGCCGGCGCATGAAGTAGCCGTACCAGTCGGCGCCGTAGGGCACGTAGGTCCGCACGCACAGGCCCTCGGCGATCAGCCGGCGCTGCTCGTCGGTCCGGATGCCGTGCAGCATCTGGACCTCCCACGAGTCCGGCGTCCGGCTGTACTCGGCCGCCAGCCGCTGGGCGAGGTCCACCATGCGCGGGTCGTGCGAGCCGACCATCGGGTAGCCGGGCCCGCGCATGAGCACGCCCAGGCAGCGGGCGTAGGCCGCGTCGACCTCGGCGCGGCCCTGGTACGCGACCGACGGCGGCTCGTCGTAGGCGCCCTTGACCAGGCGCACCCGCGACCCGGGGACGGCGAGCGCGGCGGCGTCGTCCTCGGTGCGGTGCAGCGCGGCCTGCAGGACGGCCCCGGTGCCGGGGTGGTCGCGGCGCAGCTCCGCGAGGACGGCGAGGGTGGAGTCGACGGTGGTCGACTCCTCCATGTCGAGGGTGACCGTGGTGCCGATCGCCGACGCCGCCTCGGCGACCGGCCGGACCAGCTCCAGCGCCAGGTCGGTGCCGCCTCCGGGCAGCGCCTGGCCGAACGCCGACAGCTTCACCGACACCTCGGCCGCGCGGCCGAGCCGCAGCGGTGCCAGCCCGTCCAGCAGCGCGAGGTAGGCGTCGCGGGAGCGCACCGCCTCGGCCCGGTCGGTCACGCCCTCGCCGAGGTGGTCGAGGGTCACCGCGAGCCCCTCGGCGGTGAGCCGGCGGACGACGGACAGCACGTCGTCGAGGTCCTCCCCGGCGACGAACCGGTCGACGACCCGGCGGGTCGCCGGGGTGCCGGTGACCAGCCGGCGCAGTTCGGGGCGCCGCGAGGCGCCGAGCAGCAGGGTCTTCTGGGAGAGCACGCGCCACCTCCGGAACCGGGACCCGACGCCTCCGACGCTAGGCAGCCCCGGGTCGCACGACCAGCGACAGACGTACGGTTCCCGCCGTCCGGTGTCATACACGTGTACAGGGGGGACGGCGGCGTGCGCGACGAGCTGCAGGAGCTGGTCGACCGGGTCGCGGGGCTGCTCGGCGCCCCGGCGACCCTCGAGGACGCCGACTTCACCCTGCTCGCCTTCTGCGCCCACCCGGTCGAGGCCGCCGAGGCGCCGGTGATGGACGCCGTGCGCACCCGTTCGATCCTCGGCCGCGGGTCGACGCCGGAGACCCGCCGCTGGTTCGAGGACTTCGGGATCGCGGTCGCCCAGGGCCCGCTGCGCACGCCGGGCGACCCGGACGCCGGGATCCTCACCCGCCTGGTGCTGCCGGTCCGGCACGCCGGGCGCACCCGCGGCTACCTGTGGCTGCTCGACGGCGGGCGCACCGACCCGGCCGCCGACGACCCCGCCCTCGCCGCGGCGGTGGAGCTGGCCGCGGAGGCCGGGCGGCTGCTGGCCGAGCGGGAGGAGGACGCCGGCGACCTGGCCCGCCCGCTGGCCGCCGCGCTCACCGGCGGACCCGACGCCCAGGCGCCGGCGGCCCGCACGCTCACCGCGGCCTGGGGCGAGCGCACCCCGGTGCTGCTCGTGGCGCTGCGGCCGGCCGGCGCGGGGCTGCCCTCGCCGTGGCGGGCGCCGGCCGCGGGTGCGGTCAGCGCCGTCCTGCCCGGTGCGGGGCTGGTGGCCGTCGCCGTCCCGCTGCCCGGCCCGGCGGACCTGCGCCCGGCCGCCGCGGTCACCGCTGCGGCGCTGGCCGGCCTGCCGCCCGGGAGCACCGCGGGGCTCTCCGCCGTGGGCACCGGAGCCGACGGCCTGCCCGAGCGGTGGGAGCAGGCGCGCGCCGCCGCGCAGGTCGCTGCCGCCGTCCCGCGGTTCTCCCCCGTGGCGCACTGGGGCGAGCTGGGCGGGTGGCGGCTGGTGGCGGCGCTGCCCGGCCCCGACCCCGCCGTCCGCCCGCTGCTGGCCGACCCCGTGCTGACCGCCACCGCCGAGACCTGGCTGGACGCCGGGTGCAGCCCGGCGCGTGCCGCCGCGACCCTGCACGTGCACCGGCAGACGCTGTACCACCGGCTCGGCCGGATCGAGGCGCTGACCGGTCTGGACCTGGCCGACGGCGACGCGCGACTGCTGCTGCACGCCTCGCTGCGCCGCGCCCGGCTGCCGTGACCGACAGCGTCCTCACCGGACCGCCCGGAGCCTCCGCTCGGCGTCGCGGAGGACCCCGGGCACCAGCCGGCGGTGGACGGCGGACAACGGGGGCCACGCGACCCCTGCCACGCGCCGGTCGTGGTGCATGGAGGTCGTCCACGACACCTGGCCGGCGGCCGTCTGCACCAGCATCTCGGCGCTCAGGGCCCAGGAGGCGGCCTCCAGCCGGATCCAGTCCTCGCCGCGCGCGCCGACCCGCCACCCCCCGACGGTGGCCGGCGAGCGCCCCCGGCTCAGCCGGAGACCGAGGACACCACGCCAGATGCACCACTCCGCGACGCTGGGGACGTCGCCGAACATCGCCCGCGCCCACTGCTCCGGTGTCGCGGTCACGTCCGTGGTCAGGACGAACCGGTCGGCGTAGTCGATCCCGGGCAGGGAGCCGAGGGTGTGGACGTGCTCGGGCACCTCACGCACCCCCACGACACCGCGGACGCCCATCGCACCGACCCCTCTCGTATACGCTGCCGTACACGAAACAGGCTAGCGCTCGTATACGGTGCCGTACAGAGGACGAGGAGGTCCGTCGTGGGCGTGACCCGCACGCCGCGGGACCGGTGGATCGAGCAGGGGCTGCAGGCACTGGCCGCCGGCGGTCCGGACGCCGTCCGCGTCGAGGTGCTGGCGAAGCAGCTCGGCGTCACCAAGGGCGGGTTCTACGGGTCGTTCGCCGATCGCGACGCGCTGCTCGAGGCGATGCTCGACACCTGGGAGCGGGAGAGCACGGACGAGGTGCTCGACCGCGTCGAGCGCGAGGGCGGCGACCCCAGGACCCGGATCCGGCGCGCGGGCGTGCTCACCTTCTCCAGCGACCGCCTGCTGCCCATCGACCTGGCGGTCCGCGACTGGGCCCGGCGCGACGCGGCGGTCGCTGAGCGCCTGCGCCGGGTGGACGACCGGCGCATGGCGCTGCTCCGCGAGCTGATCGGCACGTTCTGCCCCGATCCCGACGAGGTCGAGGCCCGCAGCCTGATCGCCTTCTGCGTGGCGATCGGCGAGCACTTCCTCGCCGCCGACCACGGCGACCGCACCCGCGCCCAGGTCCTCGCCCGCGCCGCGGACCTGCTGCTCGACCGCCCTCCGCGGAGCACCGCCGCGTCGCCGGAGGACCGGCCGGGTCGCCGCTGAGCAGCCTCCCGTCGACGACGTCGTGACCGGCCCCACACACCGCCGTCCGCGCGCGCCGGAGTGCCAGGAGTCACCTAGTCTCGCAACCGGTATGGGTGCTGCAGGAGAGGCGTCGACTCGACACACGCGGAGCGCCGACGTCCTCACCGAACTGCGCACGGCCACGGCAGTGGAGCACGAGCAGGTGGAGACGACGCTCGGCCTCATGGACCACGACCTGGGCCGCGACCGCCTGGTCGCCGTCCTCGTCCGGCTGCACGCGTTCTGGACCGCTGCCGAGGCCGGCCTGGACGCGTGGGCCCACCGCTGGCCGGCGGACGCCGAGACCGTCGCCTGGTCGCGGCGGCGCCGGGCGCACCTGTTCGCGGAGGACCTGCGCACCCTGGGCGCCGAACCCGACCCCGCACCCCTGCCCGACCTGCCCCCCGTCGAGGACACCGACCACGCCCTGGGCCGGCTCTACGTCCTGGAGGGCTCCACGCTCGGCGGCACCTTCATCTCCCGCCATCTCGCCACGCTGCCGACCCTCGGCCCCGACGTCCGGCTCGGGGCCTTCTCCCCGTACGGCGCCGAGACCGGCGCCATGTGGCACGCCTTCCGCCGGGTGACCCGCGACCGGGTCGCCACCGGCGGCGACGCCGGCCGGGTGGTCGGCGCCGCGCGGGCCACCTTCACCGCGCTGGCCGCCTGGTGCGCGCCGCAGAAGGACCCCGTCCTCCTCACGCCTCGGAGAAGGACCCCGTCCCCCCACCCCTCGCAAGCTCGGGGCGGTGCCCGGACGGGGCCGAGCCTCGGGACGGGGCCTGCGTGAGCAGCCCCGAGATCGAGCTGCTGCCGGCAGGGACGCCGGTCGACCTCTCCAACTGCGAGCGCGAGCCGATCCACGTCCCCGGCAGCATCCAGCCGCGCGGCGTGCTGCTCGCGGTCACCGAGCCCGACCTCGTCGTCGAGCAGGTGTCGGAGAACCTCGCCGACCTGGTGGGCGTGGACCCCGCCGACGCGCTGGGCCGGGCGCTGCACGACGTCCTCGGGGTGGCCGCGGCCGGGGCGGTGGCCCGCTCGGCCAGCGCCTTCGGCGACCTGCGGGAGCGCAACCCGGTCGAGCTCACCCTCGACGTCGGGGGCAGCCCGGTGCCGGTCGACGCGCTGCTGCACCGCGCCCCCGTCAGCACCGTCGACGGCGTCCCCCCGTCGACGGCCCTGCTGGTCGTCGAGCTCGAACCGGCCCGCGGCCCCCGCCCGTTCTCCTTCCCGAACACCTACCAGGCGGTGCGCGGCACGGTCGGCGACCTCAACCGGGCGACCTCGCTGCAGGAGCTCTACGACACCACCGCGCAGGCGGTGCGCGAGCTGACCGGCTTCGACCGCGTGATGGTCTACCGCTACGACGCCGACTACAACGGCGAGGTCGTGGCCGAGGCCAAGGCCGAGGAGCTCAACCCCTTCCTCGGCCTGCACTACCCGGCCTCCGACATCCCGGCCCAGGCGCGGGCGCTGTACGAGAAGAACTGGGTCCGGCTGATCTCCGACGTCGACTACCGGCCGGTGCCGCTGCGCCCGGCGCTGGTGCCCTCGACCGGGACGCCGCTGGACATGACCTTCTCCACGCTGCGCAGCGTCTCCCCCATCCACATCGAGTACCTGCACAACATGGGGGTGCGCGCCTCCATGTCGGTCTCGCTGCTGCGCGACGACCGGCTGTGGGGCCTCATCGCCTGCCACCACTACTCCGGCCCGCACGCGCCGCCCTACGCCACCCGGGCGGCCGCGGAGTTCCTCGGCTCCACGCTGTCGCTGCGGCTGGTCGACCGCGCCGAGGAGGACGAGGTGCACCGCGCACTGCAGGTGCGCTCGACCCTCGCCTGGCTGACCGCGGCCACCCTCGACGAGGACCGCCCGCTGGCCGACACGCTGCTCGGCTCGCCCGACCTGCTCGACCTGCTGCCGGCCGACGGCGTCGTGGTGCACCTGCAGCGCCACCGCGGCGCCCGCGGCACCACGCTGCCCGAGACCACCGCCGACGCGATCGCGGCCTGGGCCGCCGCCCGGGGCGAGGAGGTCGTCGCCACCGACTCGCTGCCCCGACACGCCCCGGAGCTGCAGGTGCCGTGCGAGGTGGCCTGCGGGGTGCTCGTGCTGCCCCTGCCGGAGGGCCAGTACGTGCTCTGGCACCGCGCCGAGGCCCGGCGCACCGTCGACTGGGGCGGCGACCCGCACAACGAGGCCATCGCCGAGCGGGAGGGCGACTCGGTCCGGCTGAGCCCGCGCAAGAGCTTCGAGCGGTGGCGGGAGACCGTCCGGGACCGCTCGGACCCCTGGACGGCGCAGGAGCTGGCCGAGGTCGGCGAGCTGCGCACCCACCTGCTGGAGGCGCTCTACGCGCGGACACGGCGGGCGGTGCGCGCCGCCGAGCTCCTCCAGCGCAGCCACCTCACCGAGCCCCCGGAGTCGGCCTCCTTCGACGTCGCCGTCCGCTACGTGCCGGCGACGACCGAGACCCAGGTGGGCGGCGACTGGTACGACGTGTTCGAGCAGCCCGACGGCTCGACGATCGTCGTCATCGGGGACGTCGTCGGGCACGACACCGAGGCGGCCGCCGAGATGGCGCAGCTGCGCGGACTGCTGCGCGGCATCGCCTACGGCAGCGCCGACGGCCCGGCCACGGTGCTGCGCCGGCTCGACGCCGCCGTCGCGGGGCTCGGGCTGCACGCCATGGCCACCGTGCTCGTCGGCGTGCTGACCCCGGACCCGGCGACCGGCGGCGCGCGGCTGCGCTGGTCGAGCGCCGGGCACCTGCCGCCGCTGCTCGCCGACCCCGGCGACGGCGTGCTCGGGCTGACCCCGCCGCGCGCCGAGCTGCTGCTGGGTGTGGACCCGGCGGCACGGCGCACCGAGTCCGAGGCCGTGCTGGAGCCGGGCTCGACGCTGCTGCTGTACACCGACGGCCTCGTCGAACGGCGCGACCAGCTCTTCGACGTCGGCGTGGCACGGCTGGCCGACGAGCTGGTCGCCGTCCGGGACCGGCCGCTCCAGGTGGCCTGCGACGAGCTGATCGGCCGGCTGCTGCCCGAGGGCGCCGAGGACGACGTCGCGCTGGTCGCCGTCCGGCTGCGCGGCTGAGGGAGGACCCGTCCTCCCCTCCGTCCGCAGGCCCACGGCGAGCCTCGGGACGGGGCCGGGCCCGTGGGTCCCTGAAGGTGCCCACTGCTCAGCACCCGTCTGGTGTCGGACGTCGGTGCGGCGCCTCAAGCGACGGCCTCGGTGGGCACCACGACAGACCCCCTCCAGCGGTCCGGTAGCGGTGCCGCATCGGCACCCGGCCCACAGGATGCCGCGCCCGGTGCACGGCGCTCGGCATGAGCGCGGTTCGCGGCCGCCTGCTGACCGCGTCCAGAGGAACAGGAGGCCGGGACGGTGGCGCACGGCGGACTCGAACAGATCGGAGTGAGCAGGTCGGCGCCCGTAGCGTGGCGTCATGGGCAGGGACTCAGCGGCAGACGCCGAGGCGGTGTACCGGATCGCGACCGACAACCGCCTGCTGGCGGCCGACATGTTCGCCGACCTCACTCCGGAGCAGTGGCGCACACCGAGCCTGTGCGCCGGATGGACCATCCGCGAGGTCGCCGCCCACCTCCTCGAGCCTCTCGAGACGGAGGTCAACACGCTCACGCTGCTGGCCTACCTGGTGCGCTATCGCGGCTCGCTGGACCGCATGGTGGACGACACGGCCCGCACGGTCGCGGCCCGACCCACCGACGAACTCGTCAGCGGCCTGCGCGAGCGCGCCTCGACACGACTGGCACCACCGGTGATCGGGCCGCTGGGTCCGATGACCGACACCTGCATCCACCTCCGTGACGCCGCCCGCCCCCTGGGTCTCGACGTCTGTCCGCCCCCGGCGAGCTGGCGTCCGGCCCTGGACTTCCTCGTCTCCAAGCCGGCCAGAAGGGGCTTCATCCCCCGCGAGCGACTCGTCGGCCTGCGCCTCATCGCCACCGACCAGGACTGGCAGCACGGAGAAGGGAGCGAGATCCACGGCAGCAGCGAGGCCATCGCCATGGCGGTCTCCGGTCGCTCCGCCGCACTCGCCGACCTCGCCGGCCCAGGGACCGACGTGCTCCGTGCTCGCGTTGCGCCGTCCCCACCCGCCCAGCCGTAGACCTCGTCCCATCGCGATCACGACGGGCCCACCGGACCAGGTGTTCCGCACCGCGCTCGTCCGGGTCAGCGGTCGAAGGGCCCCAGCGCCTTTCCCAGCAGATCCCGCCGTGGTCCAGGAGGGCGGCCCGCGCTCAGCCGAGGGAGTCGAGGAGCTCGCGGCAGGCGGTCTCGCAGCGCCGGCAGGCCTCGGCGCAGACGCGGCAGTGCTCGTGCATGTCCGCGTGGCCGGCGCACTCGTCGCCGCAGGCCTGGCAGGCCGCGGCGCAGGCCTCCAGGACCGCACGGGTCAGGTTCGCGTCGTAGCCGGTGTGCCGGGAGAGCACCCGGCCGGTGGCGTCGCAGACGTCGGCGCAGTCGAGGTTGGTGCGGATGCACGTCGTCAGTTCGGCGACCATCTCCTCGCTGAGACAGGCGTCGGCGCAGGCCGTGCACGACTGCACGCACTCGAAGCACGCTTCGATGCACGCGGTGAGCTTCTGCCTGTCGATGCCCCCGAGGTCGGCCGGGTAGGACTCGAGCATCTGGCTGGCAACGGTCACGGGTCGGCCCTCCGTCGTCGACGACACTGGCTCCGCTCCCCTACCCACGCCGCGCGGCACCCGTGCACCGGGGCTCCCCGGCCGGTCGCCGGGGAGCCCGCGCCTCAGGCCTCGCCCTCCCCGGGCGGGGAGCTGAACCGGGCGCTGAGCCCGTCGCCCTGGTCGCCGCCCTCCCCCGGCAGCGGCGCCTCGTCCTCGGCCGCGCGCACGACGGCGTCGTCGGCGAGGTCGTCGTCGTCACGACCGGCCGGGGCGTCGCGCTCGAGCTCCTCGAGCACCCGCCGCTCGTCGTCGGTGAGGTCGCCGGCGCCCAGGTGCTCGCCGGGCCCACCGGCGTCCGACCCGCTGGCCATGGCCGAGTCGGGATCGAGGTCGTCCGGGCTGGTCATCGTCGTCTCCTCGGGCCGGGTGCCGGGTCAGCGGGGGAAGTTCGGTTCCAGGCGCGGCACGATCTGCATCTCCGGCACGAAGGCCGCCGGGTGCAGCGTCACCAGGTAGCGCACCATCTCCGCGACCGCCGACGGCGGCATCATCAGGTGGGCCGGGATGCCCCACTGCTCCATCATCGGGGTGTCCATGGCCGCGGGGATGACCGCCTGCACGCGGCACGGGAAGGGCCGCTCGACGCCGTCCTCGCCTCGCACGGCCTTCTCGCGCAGCTCCCGCTGGATGCACCTGGTCGCGTTGAGGAAGCCGGCCTTGGAGCCGTTGTAAGCGATCGCGCCGCTGCCGGACGTGATCGCCGAGAGGCTGACGATGTGCACCACGTCGGCGGTGCGCCCCTCGGGCAGGTGCTGCACCCGCTTCACGAACTCGCTGGTCAGGAAGACCGGCCCCTCGCAGTTGACCGCCTGCACCCGCTGGTAGTCCGCGAGGTCGATGTCGGTGATGTAGCCGGGCCGGTCGATGCCGGCGACGTTGGCCAGGATGTCGAAGGCGTCGCCGTGGGCGTCGAAGAGCTGCGCGACCACCGCGCGGCGGCTGGCGTCGTCGGTCACGTCGAGCGCGACGACCTCCGCGGACCCACCGGCGTCGGCCACCAGCTCCGCGGTGCCCTTGGAGCCGCCCTCGTCGATGTCGGCGATGGCCACGTGCGCGCCGGCCCCGGCCAGTGCCACGCAGGTCGCCCGGCCCAGTCCGCTCGCCCCGCCCGTGACCAGGGCCACCCGCCCCTGCAACGCCCTGCTGTCGGCCATCCGCTCCTCCGTCTGTCGGTCGTGGTGTCCCCGACCAGCCTGGTGGATGCCGCCGCCCGTCGCAGGTCGGACGATCACACGGCGGTCGCCCTCCCCGACGCCGTCCGCACCCCGCCGAGCCCCGTCCCCCACACGTCGGCCAGCGTCACGGTCTGCAGCCCGCGCTCGGCGATCAGCTCCAGCAGCTGGTCGTAGACGGTCGTGATCGTCGGCTGGTTGGCGTGGCCGACGACGATCGCCTGGGCGGCGAACCACCGGCGGGCCGCGTCCACCATCTCGTCCGACGTGAGCAGCCGGTTGTCCTCCAGCGTGCTGTTCCACAGGACGACGGTCGGGTGCCCGAGCTCGGCGCTGATCCGCTGGACCCGCTCGTCGTGCGCGCCGAACGGCGGCCGCAGGAACGGCGTGCGGATGCCGAACGTGCTCTCGATCCAGTCCCGGTTGCGGCCGATCTCCTCGGCGATCTGGTCGTCGGGGAGCGTGGTCAGGTCGAGGTGCGACCAGGTGTGGTTGCCGATGGCGACCTGCCCGGAGTCGATCAGCGGCTGCAGCGCGTCGCCGTTCTCCTCCCAGGAGGAGTAGCAGCCGTTGGGGAAGAACGTCAGCCGGACACCGCTGTCCTGGGCGAACCGGCACAGCGACCCGACGACCTCCGAGCTGGTGCCGTCGTCGATGGTCAGCGCGAGCGACGTGCCGGTCCCGGGCAGATGGTCGACGAGGCCGGCCGGCGCGGGCAGCACGGCGGGCAGCGCTGCCGG
>DASQXT010000108.1:0-18288 GCA_035639575.1 Geodermatophilus sp. | reverse complement strand
CACAGCAGCGCGACGGCGGCGAACCACAGGGTCTGCAGGTCCACGGTGGGCTCCTGGGGGTGGGTGGGTGGACGAGGACTCAGTACGCGAACTGGAGGACGTCGTCGTCCTCGCGGGACTCCGGCGTCCCCTCGGTCGGGGTGCCGGGGGTGGGGGCGCCGTCGCCGGTCGGAACGCCGCGGCGCACGAAGCGGGTGATCAGCCACAGCTCGACGACGGCCAGCGCGCCGTAGACGAGGGTCAGCAGCGACAGCGACGTCCAGACCTCGGCGGCGCTGATCCCGGGGGAGACGGCCTGGGCGGTGAAGAAGTACGTCTGCTCGCCGACCGGGACGTCGGGGTTGGGGTAGACGACGAAGGGCTGGCGGCCCATCTCGGTGAAGACCCACCCGGTCGCGTTGGCCACGAACGGCGCGGCGACGGCGAGCAGCGACCCGTACACGCCGATCCACGAGGTCGGCACCCGGCCCTTCCGCGTGGCCCACAGCGCGTAGGCGGCGACCCCCGCCGAGACCGCGCCCATGCCGATCATGAGCCGGAAGCTCCAGTAGGTGACGCCCAGCAGTGGGGTGTAGTCGATCGGCTCGCCGGCCTTGTCGCCGAACCGCGACGGGTCGTCGGGGTAGGTCGCGCCGTAGACCGCGGCGTACTCCTCCTGCAGCTCGTCGACCCCCGGGACGGCGGTGGAGAAGTCGCTGTGGGCGAGGTAGCTGAGGATGTACGGGACGGTGATCGAGTGGACGTCGTCGCACTCGTTGGAGCCGAGCTTGCCCCAGGCGAGGACCGACAAGGACGCCGGCGCCTCGGTCTCGCAGAGCGCCTCGGCCGAGCTCATCTTGAGCGGCTGCTGCTCGTACATGAGCTTGCCCTGCCAGTCGCCGGTGAGGGCGACGAGGGCGAAGGCGGCCAGCGACACGAAGCCGCCCATCCGGACGGAGCGCCGCCAGACCATGTCGTCGACCCGCCCACCCGAGACGTCCGTGGTCGGGTGCCCGGCCAGCGTGCGGCGGCGCAGGTGCCACAGGCCGATGCCGACCAGCAGCGCGCCGGCGACCATGAGCGCGGCGACGATCGCGTGGCTGAAGGCGGCCAGCGCGGTGTTGTTGGTCAGGACGGCGAGGAAGTCGACCTGCACCGGGCGGCCGGTGGCGTCGTCGACCTCGACCCCGACCGGGTGCTGCATCCAGGAGTTGGCCGCGATGATGAAGTACGCGCTGACGATCGAGCCGACCACCGCGGCCCACAGCGCGGCCAGGTGCAGCTTCTTCGGGATGCGGCCCCAGCCGAAGATCCACAGGCCGAGGAACGTCGACTCGAGGAAGAAGGCCAGCAGCGCCTCGAGGGCCAGCAGCGAGCCGAAGACGTCGCCGACGAAGCGCGAGTACTCGCTCCACGCGAGGCCGAACTGGAACTCCTGAACGAGGCCGGTGGCCACGCCCAGCACGAAGTTGATCAGGTAGATGCGGCCCCAGAAGCGGGTCATCCGCAGCCACTCGGGCTTGTCGGTGCGCACCCAGAGGGTGTGCATGACGGCGACCAGGACCCCCAGGCCGATGGTCAGCGGGACCATCAGGAAGTGGTAGACGGTCGTGATGCCGAACTGCCAGCGCGCCACGTCCAGGACGTCCACGGCGGGCCCCTCTCCGGTCGTCGTACGATCGACACGTTCTTTCTACGCCTCGTAGAAGAGCGATTTCTACAGGACGTAGAACATGCCGGTGTGATCCCGGGGACAGGAGGAGCCGTGGCATCGCTGGGAGACCTCGAGCGGGCGGTCATGGACCGGCTCTGGTCGGCCGAGGGGCCGCTGGCGGCCGCCGAGCTGCGCGACGGCCTGGCCGACCGCGGCCTGGCACTGACCACCGTGCACACCGTGCTGTCGCGGCTGGAGCAGAAGGGCTTCGTCGTCCACGACGAGGGCCGGCCGCGGCGTTTCCGCGCCCGCGGCACCCGTGAGGACCACGCCGCCGAGCTCATGCACGAGGTGCTCGGCCAGGCCGGGGACCGGCAGGCGGTGCTGGCCCGCTTCGTCGGCGGCGTCGACCCCGACGAGGCCCGGCTGCTGCGCGAGCTCCTGGCCGCCGCCGGCCCGGACGACGCTTCCCGCTGACCGCCCGCCACCCCCGTGCTGCCTGCGACCGCGGCCGCCCTCGCCGTGCTGGCCGCGCTGCTGGCGTGGCCGGTGCCGGCGTTGCTCGCCCGTGCCCGCTGGCCGCGGCGCGACCCGCTCGTGGCCCTGGTCTGCTGGCAGGCGATCGGGCTGGCCGGCGGCCTGTCGATCATCGGCGCGCTGCTCGTCCACGGCCTCGCGCCGTGGGGCCACTCGCTGCCCGAGGCGGCGTGGGCCGTGGCCACAGACCACCCCGCCGAGGCCCCGGTCCGCGGTGACCACTGGGTCACCCTGACCCTCGCCGCCGTCCTGGCCACCGAGCTGGTCGGCGTCCTGCTGCTCTCCTGGGCGCGGACCACCCGCACCCGCCGCCGGCACCGCGAGCTGCTGGAGCTCGTCGTCCGGCCGGCCTCGCTGCCCGACGCGCGGCTGCTCGAGCACCCGGCCCCGGTCGCCTTCTGCATCCCCGGCGCGCGGCCGCTGCTGGTGCTCTCCTCCGGCATGGTCGCCGAGCTCGACGACGCCCAGCTGGCCGCCGTCGTCGCGCACGAGCGGGCGCACCTGCGCGAGCACCACCACCTGTACCTGCTGCCGTTCGTGGCGTGGGAGGCCGCGCTGCCGGTGCTGCCCGCGGCCGGCCGCGCGCACGCCGCGGTGCGCACGCTGGTGGAGATGCGTGCCGACGACGTCGCGCTCGGCTCGCTGCCCGGGCGCGCGCCCCGGCGGACGCTGGCGCAGGCGATCGTCGTCGTGGCCGGCGGGGCCGGGGGAGCGGGAGTGCCGTCCGGGGCGCTCGCGGTCACCGGCAGCGCGGTCGGGGCGCGCGTGGTGCGGCTGCTCGAACCGCCGTCCCCGCTGCCGGCGTGGGCGCGGGCGCTCGCGCTGCTGTCGGCCGGTCTGCTGCTGCTCGTCCCGACCGCGCTGCTGCTCCTGCCTGCGCTCTAGGTCGCCTCGACGCCTGGGCCACCGACGGCTCCTCGGCCATGTTGATCATGGGGTTGTCGCCGCCTCGACCGGCGTGTCCGCGCGTGTCGCCTGCACCAACCTCATGATCAACTGCTGGCTGACCGAGGAGGGACCGCCGGTTCGTGCGCGCGCTCAGACGGTGACCGCGGCCCGCCCCGAGGGGACGGCGGTGGTGGCGTCCGCGTTGCCCGGCAGCGGGGCGAACCGGCGCAGCCGCAGGCTGTTGGTCACCACGAACACCGAGCTGAACGCCATCGCCGCGCCCGCGATCATCGGGTTCAGCAGCCCCGCCATGGCCAGCGGGAGCGCCGCGACATTGTAGGCGAACGCCCAGAACAGGTTGCCCTTGATGACCGCCAGGGTGCGCCGGGCGAGCCGGATGGCATCGGCCGCCGCGCGCAGGTCGCCGCGCACCAGCGTGAGGTCGGAGGCCTGGATCGCCACGTCCGTGCCGGTGCCCATGGCCAGCCCCAGGTCGGCCTGTGCCAGCGCCGCGGCGTCGTTCACCCCGTCGCCGACCATCGCCACGACCCGGCCCTCGCCCTGCAGCCGCTTCACGACGTCGACCTTGTCCCGCGGCAGCACCTCGGCGACCACCTCGTCGATGCCCACCTCGGCGGCGACCGCGCGGGCCACCGTCGCGTTGTCGCCGGTCAGCAGCACCGGATGCAGCCCGAGGTCGCGCAGCTGGCGGACCGCCGCGGCCGAGGTCGGCTTGACCGCGTCGGCGACGGCGAGCACCCCGCGGGCGACGCCGTCCCAGGCCACGAGCACGGCGGTCCGGCCGGCGGCCTCCGCGGCGTCCTGGGCCCGGGTGAGCTCCGCCGGGACGTCGACACCGGCCAGCAGGCCGGCCCGCCCGACGAGCACCGCCGTCCCGTCGACGACCCCGCGCACGCCGAGCCCGGCCTCGTTGGCGAACCCGGTGACCGGTCGCAGCGGGCCGGTGCGCTCGGCCGCGGCCGCGGCGATCGCCCGGGCGACCGGGTGCTCGGAGCCGGACTCGACCGCGCCGGCCAGGGCCAGCACCCGGCCGGGGTCCTCGCCGGTCGCGGGGACGACGTCGTGCAGGGTCATCCGGCCGGTGGTGACCGTGCCGGTCTTGTCCAGCACCACGGTGTCGACCGCGCGGGTGGACTCCAACACCTCCGGGCCCTTGATGAGGATCCCGAGCTGCGCGCCGCGGCCGGTGCCCACCATGAGCGCGGTCGGCGTGGCCAGCCCCAGCGCGCACGGGCAGGCGATGATCAGCACCGCGACCGCGGCGGTGAAGGCGGCCGGCAGGCCGGCCGAGGCGCCGATCCAGAAGCCCAGCGTCGCGGCGGCCAGCGCCAGCACGACCGGCACGAAGACGCCGGAGACCCGGTCGGCCAGCCGCTGCACCGCGGCCTTGCCGTTCTGCGCCTCCTCGACCAGCCGTGCCATCTGCGCCAGCTGCGTCTCGGATCCCACGCGCGTGGCCCGCACGACCAGGCGGCCGCCGGCGTTGACGGTGGCGCCGACGACGGCGTCCCCGGGGCCGACCTCCACCGGCACCGACTCGCCGGTGAGCATGGAGGCGTCGACGGCCGAGGCGCCCTCGGTCACCACGCCGTCCGCGGCGATCTTCTCGCCGGGGCGGACGACGAAGCGGTCGCCGACGGCCAGCCGGTCGACCGGCACCCGGGTCTCGGTGTCGCCGCGCAGCACCGAGACCTCCTTGGCGCCGAGCTCCAGCAGCGCCCGCAGCGCCGCTCCGGCCCGCCGCTTGGAGCGGGCCTCGACGTACCGCCCGGCCAGCAGGAACGTCGTCACCCCGGCCGCGGCCTCGAGGTAGATGTTGGCGCTGCCGTCGGTGCGGCCGATGGTCAGCTCGAACGGGTGCGTCATGCCCGGCTCGCCCGCGGTGCCGAGGAACAGCGCGTACAGCGACCAGAGGAACGCCGCTCCGGTGCCCAGGGAGACCAGCGTGTCCATGGTCGCCGCGCCGTGCCGCAGGTTGGTCCACGCGGCGCGGTGGAACGGCAGCCCGCCCCACACGACGACCGGCGCGGCCAGCGTCAGCGAGAGCCACTGCCAGTAGGTGAACTGCAGCGCCGGGACCATCGCCATCGCGACCACCGGCACGGTGAGCACGGTGGAGACCAGCAGCCGCTGCCGCATGGTTCGAGCGAGGTCGTCCTCGGCCGACGTCGGACCGTGGCCGCCCTGCAGGGTCCCGCCGCGAGCTTGCGAGTGGTGGGGGGCAGGGGGGTCCTCTTTCAGGGCTGCCGTGTAGCCGGTCTTCTCGACCGTGGCGATCAGGTCGTCGGTCGTGACGTCGCCGCCGAAGGAGACCCGCGCCTTCTCGGTGGCGTAGTTGACCGTCGCCGTGACGCCGTCCATCCGGTTCAGCTTCTTCTCGACGCGGGCGGCGCACGACGCGCAGGTCATGCCGCCGATCAGCAGCTCGACCTCGCCGGTCCGGACGTCGGGGGTGCTCATCGCTGCGTCTCCTCAGCCGCCGTGCCCGTGCGCGGCGGACTCGTCGGCCGCCGTCCCGGTGACCTGCACCGTGAAGGCGGCGGTGTGCACGGCGTCGCCGTGCCGGAAGTCGAGGAACAGCCGGTGGGTGCCGGCGGTCGGCGCGGTCGCGGCGAAGGCGACGTGCGGGCCGGGGGCCGGGGCGACGGGCGCGTCCTCGACGGGGTGCACGTGCAGGTACTCCAGGTCGCCCTCGCGCAGTGCGACCAGGTGCCCGTAGGCGCCCAGGTAGGGCTGCAGGTCGGTGACCGGGCGGCCGTCGCGGCTGACGCTGAAGGTGAGTTCGGACTCCGCGCCCGCGGTCAGCTCCCCGGTCAGGACGACGGTGTACCCGTCGACCTCGCTCACCGGGGCGGGCTCGGGCAGCGGCTGGGGGTCGTACTCGCCGGCCACCTGCAGGTCGGCGGTCAGGACCACGCTGTCGGTGTCGCCGTCCTCGCCCGCGGCGGCCGGCGTCGTGTCGGCGACCAGGCGCCAGCTGCCGGGGGTGAGGGTGAGGGGCGCCCGCCACGTGCCGTCGGGCGCGCGGTCGGGGTGCACGTGCTGGTAGCCGGAGAGGTCGGCGCGGACGGCGACCAGGTGCAGGTCCTCGCCGTGGTCCTGCGTGTACTCGGTCACCGGGGCGCCGTCGGGGCCGAGGACCCGGAACGCCACGGTCGTCGTCCCGGCGGCGGGCTGCTCCCCGAGGACGTCGAGGACGTAGCCGGTGCCGGTCACCGCGTGCTCGGGCGCCGGCGCGGCCGCGGCCGGGTGCGCCTCCGGGGCGCCCACCGGGCCGACCGCCGCGCCGACGCCCACGGCCGCGGCGAAGACGGCGCCGAGGCCGGCGGCGACGACGGCGAGCCGCACCGGGGTGCCCACGTCAGCTGCCGGCGACCGAGTAGCCGGCCTCCTCGACGGCGGCGCGCACGGCGTCGTCGTCGACGGGCTCGGTGCTGGTGACGGTCAGGCCGCCGCTGGCCAGGTCGACGTCGACCGTGGTGACCCCGGGGACGGCGCTGACCTCCTCGGTCACGGCGTCGACGCAGTGGCCGCAGGTCATGCCGACGACGGTGTAGCTGGTGGTGCTCACGCTGGGGCTCCTGGAGGGGTGGGGGTGGATCAGGACCGGACGAGGCGGGCGATCGCCTCGGAGGCCTCGCGGACCTTCTCGTCGGCCTCGCGGCCGCCGGCCTGGGCGGCCTGGACGACGCAGTGCGACAGGTGCTCCTCGACCAGGCCGAGGGCGACCGACTGCAGCGCCTTCGTCATCGCCGAGACCTGCGTGAGGATGTCGATGCAGTACTTCTCGTCCTCGACCATCCGCTGCAGGCCGCGGGCCTGGCCCTCGATGCGGCGCAGCCGCTTGAGGTAGTCGTCCTTGCGGTGGATGTAGCCGTGCTGGCTGCTGGGCTCCACGGGTGTCCTCCCGACGCGTCCGGTGGGCGCTCGGGAACAACCATACCCCCCTAGGGCATGTTCCGCCGTGCGCCGTCGGTCACCCCTCGGTGCCGCGCGCCCGCAGCCGGTCCACCGTGGCCTGCAACCGCGCGGAGTCGGCGCGGGCATCGGCCAGCTCGTCCTGCAGCCCGAGGATCACCTCGGCGGAGGCGAGGGTGTGCCCGTCGTCGAGCAGGCCGCGCAGCCGCGCGGCGAGGGCCAGCTGGTGACGGGAGTAGCGGCGGTGCCCGCCGGGGGAGCGGTGCGGCTGGAGGACGCCGGCGGTGTCGAGGCTGCGCAGGAAGGCCGCCTGGACGCCGAGCAGTTCCGCGGCCTGGCTCATGGTCAGCGCGGGGAAGTCGGGGTCGTCGAGACGGCCGGTCGGGTCGTCGTCCCGGGAGGCGGGTGCAGGCATGGCGGTCCTCCGGGGTCTGCGGGTGGCACGGGGCCGGGAAAGCGCGAGGGCCGGGTCCGTGCGGACCCGGCCCTCGGGGAGTCGCCGCCGATCAGCTCTCGACGGACTTGCGCCCGGACGTCTCGCCCTCGATGGTGCGCCCCTCGACGGCGGCCGGCGTGTCGGCACGGGTCACGCTGATCTTGCGGGCCCGCGCCTTCTCGGCGACCGGGATGCTCACGGTGAGCACGCCGTCGTGGTAGTGCGCCTCGAGGCGGTCGGTGTCCAGGCTCCTGCCGAGGACGAGCTGCCGGGTGTAGCTGCCGTACGGGCGCTCAGCGATCGCCCACTCGGCGTTCTCCAGCTGCGGCACGGAACGCTCCGCGGTGACGGTCAGCGTGGTGCCCTCGACCTGCAGGTCGATCGAGCCGGGGTCGACGCCGGGCAGGTCGAAGTGGGCGACGAAGTTGTCACCGACCCGGTAGGCGTCCATCGGCATGCCCGACAGCGGGCGGGCGGTCAGCCCACCGCCGCGGCCGGTCAGCTGGTCGAGCGCCCGGAAGGCGGCGTTGGTGGCGGCGAACGGGTCATAGGCGGTCAGCATGGCCATCGCTGTGTCAACCTCCTGTGTTCGTGCTGGTGTGTCCGCTGCCCGAGGTGAACCTCTAGTGGCAACTGGAGATTACCTCGCGCGTGCACCCGAGTAAACATCCTCTGCGCAGATTTGTTCCGGCTTCCCCGCTCGGCTCGCGTGGGCGGGGCCGGCGTCCCCAGCCCCGGCGCGCGACGTGCGCTCCCACGCGTGAGCGGCGTCTCCCCGGGGCAGGGAACGCCCGTGGACGACACCAGTGCCCCCCGAGCGCAGGGGGAGACCGAGCAGCAGCGCGGCGGCCCGGAGCCGGAGGTGACCACCGACCTCGACGGCGACGTCGCGACGCTGACTCTCGGTGGAGAGCTGACCGAGGAGGCCCGCCGTCCGCTGGTGCGGACGATGACCGACCTGATGCTCGGCCGGCCGCACCTGCGGCGGGTGCGGCTGGACCTGCGCGCCGCCACGTACCTCAACTCCGCCGGCATGGCCGTGCTGGTGCAGCTGCAGAAGCTGGGCCAGCCGCGTGGCGTGGAGGTCGCGCTCGTCGCCCCGCCGGCCGCGGTCGCCCGGCCCCTGCAGTTGTCGGGGCTGTGGCTGCGGTTCCCGGTCGAGGAGGACCGGGCGGTGGAGGACGACCGGGTGGACCGGGAGGGCGGCGCCGGCTGAGTGCCGGTGTCGCGGACGGCGCGGGGGAGCCCGGCTCCTAGCCTGACCGGGTGCCGCCCAGCCACTCCCACAGCCACGGTCCCGACCCGGACGCGCCGCCGCCCACCCCCGAGGTGCTCACCCGGAGACGGCGCGCGGTCTGGTTGATGCTCCTGCTGCTCGTGCCCGTCGGCCTGGCGACCGTCGTCGGGCTGGTGGTGCTCTGGCCCGGCGACGAGCCGACCCGCGCCGAGCAGGTGGCGGTGCAGTTCACCCCGCCGGGGACGACCTACCCCGAGGGCCGGGTCTCCGCCGTCGAGCCGTTCGACTGCTCGATCGCCGGTGGCGGAGGTCAGGTCGCGCAGCAGCTCACCTGCGCGAACGCCGTCGTCGAGGTGCTCGAGGGCGACGGGGCGGGGGAGTTCCAGCAGCTGGAGCTCCCGGCCGAGGTCTACGCCGGCGGGATCGGGGTGGGGGACGTCCTCGTCCTCACCCGGGACCCCGCCGCCCAGGGCGGGACCGGGTACGCGTTCTACGACTACGACCGCGACGTCCCCGTCGTCGTCCTGACCCTGGCCTTCGCCGTCGTCACCGTGGCCGTCGCCCGGCTGCGCGGCCTCGCCGCCCTCGTGGGCCTGGCGTTCGCCTTCTTCGTCATGCTGCAGTTCCTGCTGCCCGGCCTGCTGGGCGACTCCTCGCCGACGCTGGTCAGCCTGGTCGGCTCGGCGGCCATCATGTTCGTCGTCCTGTACCTCGCCCACGGCTTCTCCGCCCGGACGACGACGGCGCTGGTCGGCACCCTCTTCGGCCTGGCCCTGGTCGCCGTCCTCGGTGCGGTGGCGGTGTCGGCAGCCCGGCTGACCGGGCTCACCGGCGAGGAGACCGTGCAGCTGCAGTCCTTCGACCCGACCCTGGACTTCTCCGGCCTGGTGCTCGCCGGCATCACCGTCGCCGGGCTCGGCGTGCTCAACGACGTCACGATCACGCAGGCCTCGGCGATCTGGCAGCTGCACGAGGTCGACCCCGGCATGACGTGGGGACAGCTGTACCGCCGCGGGATGGCCGTCGGCCGCGACCACATCGCCTCGACCGTCTACACCATCGTCTTCGCCTACGCGGGCGCCTCGCTGCCCGCGCTGCTGATCTTCGAGCTGTCCGGTCGGTCGTGGTGGACGACGCTGACCAGCGCCGTCCTGGCGGAGGAGGTCATCCGCACGCTGGTCGGCTCGATCGCGCTCGTCCTCGCCGTCCCGGTGACCACGGCGGCCGGCGCGTTCTTCGCCAAGGCCGCCGGCAGCCGGGCGGGCGCGGCGACCGACCAGCGGGTGACCGCCCTGCGCGCCCGCCTCGCCCGGTGAGCCACGCTGTGCCGGTGACCGCCGACCTGCTCACCGCCGCCCGCGCCGCCCCCGGTTTCATGCCCGACGACGAGGGGACGGCGCTGTACGAGGCGGCCCGCACCGTCGCCGTCCCGGGGCCGCTGCTCGAGGTCGGCAGCTGGATGGGCAGGTCGGCGCTCTACCTCGCCGCGGCGGCCCGCGAGACCGGCCGGCAGGTGGTCACCGTCGACCACCACCGCGGCTCGGAGGAGCACCAGCCGGGCTGGGAGTACCACGACCCGTCGCTGGTCGACCCGGCCGTCGGGCTGCTCGACACCCTGCCGCGGTTCCGCCGCACGATCGCCGACGCCGGCGCCGAGGACGTCGTCATCGCGGTGGTGACGCGCTCGGAGGTGCTGGCGCCGCTGTGGGCGACCCCGCTGGCGCTGCTGTTCCTCGACGGCTCGCACACCGAGGAGTCCGCCCGCCGCGACCAGGACGCGTGGGTGGCCAAGCTGGCCGTCGGCGGCACGCTGGCCATCCACGACGTCTTCCCCGACCCGGCCGATGGCGGCCAGGCGCCCTACGGCGTCTACCGACGGGTGCTGGCCTCGGGCGACTTCACCGAGCTGCCCGGCACCGGCTCCCTGCGGCTGCTCCGCCGTGAGCGCTGACCAGCTCGGGGCGGAGCGGGCCGCCGCCCTGGCCCAGATCGAGGCCCTGACCCGCGAGTTCGACGCCATCGTCGCCGCCTCGCAGGCGTCGAACGCCGACGACGAGCACGACCCGGAGGGCGCGACGATCGCCTTCGAGCGCCAGCAGGTGGCGGCGCTGCTGGAGCAGGCGCGCCGCCGGCTGGCTGACGTCGACGCCGCGGTCACCGCCGTCGAGGCCGGCACCTACGGCCGCTGCGAGACCTGCGGCCGGCCCATCGCCCCCGAGCGCCTGGCCGCCCGCCCCACCGCGCGCACCTGCATCGACTGCGCTCGCTGAGGGTCCCCTCGCCCCCGCTGCGAGCTCGCGAGCGGCGGCGAGGGGGTTCTTCAGGAGACGTAGCGGCGGGCCGTCGAGGTCCGCTGGGCGTGCTCCAGGGCGGCGAAGCGGGCCTCGGCGTGCGGGGGCAGCACCCGCCGCTCGCGCAGCACCCAGGGGATCCCGCGGGCGGCCGCCCACAGGCCGTGGGCGGTCACCCGGTCGCGGGGCAGGGTGCGCAGCAGGTGCACGGTGCGGCGCAGCGCCGGGCGCGCGGGACGGCGCAGCCACGTCGTCCAGAGGGTGTTGCGGATGCCGTCACGGCGCCGGCGGTGGGAGTCGCGCGCCTTCGACGCCTGGTGGTGCACGGTCAGCGCGGGCAGGTAGCACAGCTCCCACCCGGCGGCGGCCAGGTCACCGGCCATCAGCTCCTCCTCGCCGCCCAGCCACAGCCGCTCGCAGAAGCCGCCGACCTCGGTGAACGCCTCACGGCGCAGCACCGAGGCGCCGGCGAGGAAGGAGCCCAGCGCCGGTCCGGGCAGCCAGTCGGCGCCGCGGACGGGGGAGTCGCGCAGCTCGGGCACGATGGGGTCCTCGCGCCCGCCGGGCTCGACGAGGATGCGCGCGGTCACGACCGCCAGGCGCGGGTGCGCGTCGAGCACGTCGGCCGCGGTGCGCAGCGACCCCGGGTCCCACCAGGTGTCGTCGTCGCAGAAGGCGACGTAGGGGGTGTCCACCCGCCCCACGCCGACGTTGCGGCCGATCGCGCCGAGGTTCTCCGGGCTGGCGACCAGCTCGACCTGCGGGAAGCGCTCGCGGATCGCCTCCGCCGTCCCGTCGGTGGAGCCGTTGTCGACGACGACGACGTGCGGCTGCTCGGGCAGCGCGACCAGCCGGGAGAGCGCGAGCAGCACCTCGTCGCGGCGCTGGTGGGTGATGACGACGACCGACACCCGCGGGTCGGGCCCGGTCCCCGCCTCCAGCGGCCGGGCTTGCGTCGCCGTCACGCGGCGGCCCCGGCCTCTGCCAGTACGCGCAGGTCGGCGCGGACGTGCTCCGGAACCACCCGGCGTCGGCGCAGCGCGGCCGGCACCTCCGGCAGGGCGCGCAGCAGCCCGCTGCGCTCCGGCGCCCCGGTGCGCAGCGCCTCCAGCGCGAGCCCGGCCACCTGGGACCACGGACGGCGCATCACCGCGGTGAGCAGCCGGCTGCGCCAGATCGCCGTCCGCCGGCCCTCCGGTGCCGACCGCCGCGGCGACGGGTGGTGGTGCACGGTGACGTCGTCGACGTAGGCGATGCCCCAGCCGGCCGCGGCCAGGTCGAGGGACAGCCGCTCCTCCTCGCCGGGGAAGCGGACGACGGGGTCGAAGCCGCCGACGGCGAGGAACGCCTCGGTGCGCACCATCGCGCCGCAGGCGATGAACCCGAGCAGCGCCGGGCCGGGCAGGTCGCCGGGCGTCCCCAGCGGGCTGCGCGCCAGCTCGGTGCAGAACGAGTCCAGCCGCTCCTCGGGGCCGACCAGGATCCGCGCGTTGAGCACCGCCAGCCGCGGGTGCGCTCGCATGACCTCCACCGCGCGGGCCAGGTCCCCCGGCGCCCACCACGAGTCGTCGTCGGCGAAGGCCACGAACTCGGTGTCGGCCCGCTCGACGCCGATCGTGCGCGCGTGGGACCCGACGTTGCGCTCCAGCGGGACGACGGTGACCTCGGGCAGGGCCGTCCGCACCGCCTCGACGGTGCCGTCGGTGGAGGCGTTGTCCACCAGCACCACCGGCGCCTCGTGGCGCGGCAGCGTGCGCAGCAGGTCCTCGCGACGGTTCTGGCTCATGACGACGACGGCCACGTCGCCGCGGCAGGGAGAGGTGCTCACGGCAGCACCCTGCCCGCGCCGCCGGGCAGCCAATCCGCCGTCTCGTGTGACCCTGCCGTCCCCGCCGCGGGCAGCGCACCCGGGGCGGTGAACAGGCCCGACGCCGCGGTCGCGCCGGAGAGCGCGTCGGCGGCGAGGACGACGGCCGCCGCGGTCCACGTCGTCCGCTCGACCGGCCAGCGGGCGTCGTCGGGGTAGACGTAGCCGGTCCAGTAGGAGCCGTCGTCGGCCCGCAGGTGCTGCATGGCGGCCACCTGCTCCAGCGCGGCGTCCGGCCGCCCCGCGGCAGCCAGGGCGAGCGCCAGCTCGCAGGTCTCCGCGCCGGTGACCCACGGCCGGTCGGCGACGCAGCGCGCGCCCAGCCCGGGGACGACGAAGCGGTCCCAGCCGGCCGCCAGCCGGGCGTCGGCCTCCTCATCGGTGACCGCGCCGCCGAGCACCGGGTAGTACCAGTCCATGGAGTAGCGCGACCGGTCGGCGAACGCGTCGGGCCGGGTGCGCAGCGCGGCGCCCAGGTCGGCGGCGGCGAGCTCCCAGTCCGGCTGGGGCTCGCCCGTCAGGCCGGCCAGCGCGACCCCGCAGCGCAGCGCCTGGAACAGGCTGGCATTGCCGGTGAGCAGCGCGGTGTCGTCGGCGGTGCCGTCGGGGCGCAGCGCCCAGCCGACCGCGCCGCCGGGCAGCTGCATGCGGGTGACCAGGTCCAGGCCGCGGCGCACGGCGGGCCACAGCGTGGCGACCAGCGACTCGTCGCGGGTGAGCAGCCAGCTGTGCCAGACCCCGACCGCGAGGTAGCCGGCGTGGTTGCTCTCCGCGGCGGGGGAGGTCTCCGCGCCGTCCCGGTACCCCGATGCCCACGAGCCGTCCGGCCGCTGCCGGCGGGCCAGCCAGCGGTAGGCCGCCCCCGCCCGCGCGTGCTCGCCGCCGAGGTCGAGGGCCATCGCGGCCTCGACCATGTCCCAGGGGTCCAGCTGCCCGCCGCGGAACCAGGGCAGCGCGCCGTCGGCGGCCTGCTCGGCGGCGATCGCCGCCACCGTGGCACGCACCTGCTCCCCGCTCAGCACGCCGGGCAGCTCGGGGAGCAGCTCAGACAGCGGTCGCCTCCAGCTCGGTCACACCGACCGTTCCCGCGGCCGCCGGCTTCTCCGCGTAGACGACCAGGCTCTTCCCGATCACCGGGTCCAGCAGCCGCTCGGCGAACCGGGTCGGCCACGGCCGCCGCGTCAGGTCCCACACCAGCAGCCGGTGGTAGGCACGGACGGCGGCGCTGTCGCGGTCCACGCCGACGGCGCACTTGAGCCACCAGAACGGTGCGTGCAGCGCGTGCGCGTGGTGCTGCGCGCCGGGGACCAGGCCGGCGGCGGACAGCCGGGCGCGGAGCACATCACCGCGGTAGATGCGGATGTGACCGCCCTCGTTGGCGTGGTAGCCGTCCGACAGCGCCCAGCACACCCGCTCCGGCCCGTACCGCGGCACCGTCACCGCGACCGTGCCGCCCGGCTTGAGCACGCGGGCGATCTCGGCCATCGCGGTCGCGTCGTCGGGGATGTGCTCGAGCACCTCGGAGACGATCACCCGGTCGACGCTCCCGTCGGGGAACGGCAGCGCCAGCAGGTCGGCACGCACCACCTCGTACCGCGCCCCCGCCGTGGCCTCGCGGGCCTGGGCGATGGCGCCCAGCCAGCGCTTCGTCGTCTCGACCTCGGACGTGCCCCGGTCGACGGCGATCACCCGCGCACCCCGCCGGTAGGCCTCGAACGCGTGCCGGCCCTCTCCGCAGCCCAGGTCCAGGACCGTCGTCCCCGGCCGCAGGTCCAGCCGGTCGTAGTCCACGGTCAGCACGGGCGCCCCTTCCGGTCCAGCACCTCGCGGTACCACTCCGCCGTCCGCTCCGCGGTCGACCGCCAGGTGTAGGACGCCAGCACCCGGCGCCGTCCGGCCCGGCCCAGCTGGTCGGCGAAGGACGGCGAGTCGAGGACCAGCTGCAGGGCCGCGGTGAGCTCGCCGACGTCCCCCGCCCGCACCCGCAGGCCCGCCTTGCTGCCCACCACCTCGGGCAGCGCCCCGGCGTCGGTGGTGACCAGCGCGGTGCCGCAGGCCATCGCCTCGATCGCCGGCAGCGAGAAGCCCTCGTACAGCGAGGGGATGGCGACGACGGCGGCGCTCTGCAGCAACCGGACCAGGTCCGCCTCGGGCACCGGGCCGGTGAAGCGCACGGTGTCCCGCAGCGCCAGCCGGTCGAGGGCCGCCTCGGCCGGCCCGCCGGGCCGCGCGCTGCCGACGACGGTCAGCCGCACCGGCCGCTCGGTGCGCAGCTTCGCGACCGCCTCGAGCAGGTGCACCAGCCCCTTGAGCGGGACGTCGGCGCTGGTGGTGACGACGATCGAGGAGGGGTCGCGCGGGCGGCCGGCCGGTGGCGGGGTGAAGACGTCGGGGTCGATGCCCACCGGGACGATCCGGATGGCGTCCGCCGGGACGCCGAGGTGGGTCTCGATGTCGCGGCGGGAGTTCTCCGAGACGGTGGTGACGCCGTCCAGCCGCGGGGCGACGCGGGCCTGCATGCGGGTGAAGCCGTACCAGCGGCGCAGCGTGAGCCGGCGGCGCAGCGAGGGGGCGGCGGCCAGCTCCAGGTCCCGGTCGATGGACACCGGGTGGTGCACGGTGGCCACGGTCGGCACCCCGGCGCGGGTGAGCCGCAGCAGGCCCGAGCCCAGGCACTGGTTGTCGTGCACCAGGTCGTACCGGGGTGCCTCGGGGAGCAGCAGCCGCGCCGCGCGCAGGCTGAAGGTGAGCGGCTCGGGGAAGCCGGCCGTGCACATCGTGGCGTACTCGAGCAGGTCGATCCGGTCGCGGAACTCCGAGGGCCGCGGGGTGCGGAACGGGTCGGGCTCCCGGTAGAGGTCCAGGCTCGGCACGCGGACGAGCGGCACCCCGTCGTCCAGCTCGGGGTAGGGCTGGCCGCTGAACACGGTGACCCCGTGGCCGAGGGCGGTGAGCTCGCGGGAGAGCGCCCGGACGTAGACGCCCTGGCCGCCGCTGTGCGGCTTGCTGCGGTAGGACAGCAGTGCGATGCGCAGCGGCCGTCCCATGGTCGGCGACTCTAACCAGCCCCCGCTCCCGGCCGTTCCTCGGAGCCCCGTGCTGCGGCGCCGGCCGGGTGCCTGCCAGGGTGGCCGCATGCTGCGCCACGTCGTCCTCTTCACCTGGTCCGACGACGCCGACGAGGAGCGCCGGGAGCAGACCCTGGCCGCCCTGCGCCGGCTGCCCGAGGAGGTGGGCGGGATGACCTCCTTCGCGGTCGGCCCGGACGCCGGGTTGAGCGAGGGCAACGCGGACACTGCCCTAGTCGCCGACTTCCCGGACGTCGAGGCCTGGCGGCGCTACGCCGACGACCCGGTGCACCTGCAGGTCATCGCCGACCACGTGAAGCCGATCCTCGCCGCGCGCAGCGCCGTGCAGTACGAGGTCTGAAGAAGGACCCTCCTGCTCCCCGCCACTCGCGGGCTCGCGCCAGGCCCCGTCCAGAGGCTCACCGCGAGCTTGCGAGCGGTGAGGGGGACGGGGTCCTTCCGCCTGCAGGAGGGCCGTTCCAGCACCTCACCGCGCTACCGTCGGGGGCATGACGGAGGACGGCCGGCGCACCCGCCACACCACCCTGCTCGCCACGGGCCTGGTCGCCGGTGCGGTCCTGACCGGCTGTGCCTCGGGCGCCGACGTCCGGGAGGCCGCGGCCACCGGCACGCCGTCGCCGTCCGCTTCCGCCGGGGTCGATCTGACCGCCGGGCTGCTGCCCGCCGAGGCGTTCGGCCCCGACGCCCGTGTCGTCCCGGTGTCCGGGGAGCAGCTCTCCCGGGGCGCCCTGCCCGGGATGGGCGCGCCGGCCGACGTCGAGGTCACGCCCGAGTCGTGCACCGCGGCCCTGCAGGCGCTGCCGATGCAGCAGCCACCCGCCGCGGAGGACCTCGCCGCGCAGGTCGCCGTCCGGGGGACGACGTACACCGCCGAGCTGCTGGCCGTCGCCGGCCCCGCGGCCGAGCTCGTCGGCCGGGTGCCCGAGCTGGTCGACCAGTGCCCGCAGGTGACGGTCAGCTCGCCCGAGCACGGCAGCGCCACCGTCGACCTGGCGACGTTCGACGTGCCCGACCTCGGCGACGCCGTGGTGGGGGTGTCGGTGCAGGTCGTGGCCACGGAGCCCGGCGGCGCGCAGCGGGAGGCCTCCGGACTGGTCGGGCTGGTGCGCGACGGGGACCGGGTGGTCGCCCTGGCGACCGGCGACCGGGAGGGCGCCGGGGCCGACCGTGCGGCGTTCACCGCGCTGCTGGAGCAGGCGTACGACGTGCAGGCCGACGCCCTGGACTGAAGAAGGACCCCGTCCCTCCCACTCCTCGCGAGCTCGGGCGGTGCCCTGGACGGGGCCCGGCGTCCACAGCCGTCCGGCCGGTCCACAGATCTCCCCGGAGGGCCGCTCCGGGCATGAACCGCGGACAGGGTCGGGCGCATGGACGACCCTCTCCGCCCCCTGGTGTCCCTCTCCGACTCCGCGGACATCGCCGCCGCGCTGCCGTACCTCGTCGGGTTCCACCCGCACGAGTCGCTCGTGCTGGTCTCGCTCGGCGGCCCGACCGGCACCCGGGTGGGCCTCACCGTGCGCGCCGACCTGCCGGCCCGGTCGGCCTCGGCCGCGGTGGTCACCGCCCTGGTCAGCAGCGTCGCCACGGACGACCCCGCCGGCGTCGTCGTCGCGGTCGTCTCCGAGGCGCCCGACGAGCGCGGGGCGCTGCCCGGCGGCGACGCGCTCGACGGCCTGCCGCACCGCGACGTCGTGCACGATGCCGTCGTCGCCCTCGCGGGGCTGGACATCCCGGTACGCGACACCCTGCTGGTGCGGGGCGGGCGCTGGTGGTCCTACGACTGCCCCGAGCCCTGCTGCGCACCGGGGGCCGGCGCGCCGCTGCCCGGCGGTGTCTCCCCGCTCGCGGCCGCCTCGGCCGCCGCCGGCCAGGTCCTCGCGCCGGACCGCGCGACGCTCGAGGCCCGGATCGCGCCGCTCGACGGCCCGGCCCGCGCCGCGGTGGACGCGGCCATCTGGCGGCTGGTGGACCGCCGGGCACGCGCGACGCGCACCGACCCGGACGGCGAGACCCGCCGCTCCTGGGACACCGTGCTGCGGGCCGTCCGGCACTGCCGCCCGCCCGAGGCCGGCCGGCTGCCCGACCGGGAGGTGGCCGGCGTGCTGTGGGCAGTGGCCGACATCCGGGTGCGCGACCGGGCGCTCACCCTCGCGCTGGGGGACGACGCCGCCGCGGCCGAGCTGCTGTGGACCGAGTGCACCCGCCGGGCCCCGGCCCCGCTGGACGCGGCCCCGGCCACGCTGCTGGCGGTCAGCGCGTGGCTGCGCGGGGACGGCGCCATGGCCAACGTCGCCCTGGAGCGGGCGCTGGACAGCCGCCCCACCTACACGCTGGCGAGGCTGCTGGCCGACGGGCTGGCCGCCTGCCTGCC
>DASQXT010000107.1:0-4103 GCA_035639575.1 Geodermatophilus sp. | reverse complement strand
GACCAGGACGGCACGGTGTCGTCGGCGGTGTCGGCGGTGCCCGCGTCGTCCATCGCGCCGACCGCGATGATGTGCGGGTCCGACGCGGGATCGGCCAGGGTCTTGCTCGTGTCCCCGTCGTTGCCGCCTGCGGCGACGACCACGATGCCGTTCTTCCAGGCGTTCTCCACCGCGTAGGCCAGCGGGTCGACCCTGCTGTCCTGCACGGAGTCGGTGCCGTAGGACAGGTTGATGACCCGGATGTTGAGGGCCTCGTCCTTGCGGTGCTGCACGACCCAGTCGATGGCCGCGATGACCTGGCTGACGTCGACGTCGCCGTTGCTGGCGCCGACCTTCACGTTGACCAGGTTCGCGTCGGGCGCGATGCCGGTGAAGCGGCCGGGGTCGGTGTAGCTGGCGGCCGTCCCGACGGCGTCCCGCCCGGCGATGATGCTGGCCAGGTGGGTGCCGTGACCGAAGCCGTCGACGTGGGCGGTGGCGGGGTCCTGGCTGTCGAACGACAGGTCCGGCCCGTTGACCACGTTGCCGGTGTCCAGGCCGCGGACCTGCGTCACGCCCGTGTCGATCAGGGCGACGCCGACGCCCTTGCCGGTGTAGCCGGCCCGGTAGGCGTCGAGCGCGCCGACGACACCGGCGATGTTGTGCAGCGAGCCCTTGTCCGACTGGGTGTCGTAGCCGAGCGCGGGGTTGACGTCTGCGTGCGCCATGCCCACGCCCGTGCCGACCAGCACGGCCGACGTGGCCAGCACCGCCGCCGCGCGGCGACCGTGTGGTCGGTTCCTGTGCGATGTCACTGAGTCACCTCGTCCTCTCTCCATGAGGATCCGCGGGCATCCGTGCTCGCGAACTCACTCTCAGTAGAAGCTCGGTGACTCTTGGGGTCACGAGGTCGGTTCGAGACGCCCCTCGAAAGAGCGGGTCCGCTCCATCACGGGCCGGGGCCCGGTGTGCAGAGCCGCTGGGCATGGGACGGGACGACCCGACGTGGCGTGGCGCGCCCGGTCGGGCGGACCCACCGGCGCGTGGGACCGTGTGGCGCAGGCACGGGGGAGGCGGCCTCGCTCGTCGACGGTTCCCTCTTCGGGGTGAACGGGGAAGGGCGCGACCTCGAGGGTGCACCCCTTCCCGCCGTCGTCTACGGGAGCGCCCTCCGACCCCGAGCGGCTCTCGCCGACCTGGTGCCGCGGCACGGAGCAGGCGACCGCCCACCCGGCTGTCCATCCCCCGAACCGCCCCCGAGCCCGACCTCCCGAGAAGGACACCGCATGCACACCGGACGCCATCGCGCCGGACTGGTGGCGCTCGCCACCGCCGGCCTCCTGCTGACCGCCTGTGGTGGGTCGCCGACGACGGCAGCCTCCGCCCCTGACGCGGTGAGCATCGCGATCGGCGAGCCGGAGAGCCCGCTGGTGCCCGGGAACACCGTCGAGGAGTACGGCGCCCAGGTCCTCGAGTCGCTGTGGACCGGGTTGGTCGAGTACGCCGCCGACGGTTCGGTCGAGTACACCGGGGTGGCCGAGTCCATCGCGTCGGCCGACAACACGACCTGGACCGTCCGGCTGCACGACGGCTGGACCTTCCACGACGGCTCCCCGGTCACCTCGTCGTCGTTCGTGGACGCCTGGAACGCCACCGCCTACAGCCCCAACGCGATGGCCGGGTCCTACCTCTTCGCCAACGTCGTGGGCTATGACGACCTGCAGGGCCCCGTCGGCGAGGACGGCGAGCCGGCCGCGACCGAGATGAGCGGGCTGCGCATCGTCGACGACCGGACCTTCACCGTGACGCTCACCGCGCCGTTCGCCCAGTTCCCGGTCACCGTCGGCTACAGCCCGTTCCTCCCGCTGCCCGAGGCCTACTTCGACGACCCCGAGGGCTTCGGCGTCCGGCCGATCGGCAACGGGCCGTTCCGCGCCGAGGAGGACTACGCCCCGGGGGAGGGCATCAGCCTGGTCCGTTACGACGACTACGCCGGCCCGCAGGCGGCCTCGGTCGACGCCATCGACTACCGCGTCTACACCGACACCGCGACCGCCTACACCGATGCCCTCGCCGGTGAGCTCGACGTCGTCCCGAACACCCCGGCCGAGGCTGCCGGGACAGCGGAGGAGGACTTCCCCGGCCGCTACGTCGAGAGCGGGGCCTCGGGCATCACCTTCCTCGCCCTGCCCCTCTACGACGAGCGCTACGCCGACCGTCGCGTCCGCCAGGCGCTCTCGATGGGCATCCACCGGCAGACGATCGCCGACGCCCTCTTCACCGGCACTCGTCGTCCCGCGGATTCCCTGGTGGCGCCGATCGTCCCGGGGCACCGCGACGGTGCCTGCGGGTACTGCGCCCTGGACGTCGCCCGCGCCAACGCCCTGCTCGACGAAGCCGGTTTCGACCGCAGTGAGCCCATCGAGCTGTGGTTCAACGCCGGTGCCGGCAACGACGCCTGGATGGAGGCGCTCGGCAACCAGCTGCGCACCAACCTGGGTGTCGAGTTCGTCCTCCGCGGTGACCTCGCCCCGGCCGAGTACGGCCCCCTCATGGACGAGCAGGGCATGACCGGTCCCTTCCGCATGGGCTGGGCGATGGACTACCCGAGCCCGCAGAGCTACCTGGAGCCGCTCTACTCGACGCAGGCCAAGCCGCCGGCGGGGTCGAACGTCAGCTTCTACAGCAACCCGGACGTCGACGCGCTCGTCGCCGAGGGCAACGCCGCCCCCACCGACGAGCAGGCGGTCGCCGCGTACAACCGGGCCGAGGACCTGCTGCTGGAGGACATGCCGGTCATCCCGCTGTTCTTCCAGGTGACGCAGACGGTGTACTCGGCCGACGTGGCGGACGTCGTCGTGGACGTCTTCGGGCGGGTGGACACCACCGCGTTGACCACGACCGACTGACCGGACGCTCCATCCGCGCCGACCCGACCGCCGACGTCTCGCCCGCGTCGAGCGCCTGGTGCACCCGCAGCAGCGCTTCTTGCACCAGGTCCTCGGCCTCGGACGCGCTGCCGAGCATGCGGTAGGCGAGCGCGAACGCGCCCGGCCGCAGCTCGTCGAGCAGCTGCTCGCGGGCGGTCATGCCGCGGCAAGCCCGTGCCGCCAGCTCGGGTGCGCCGGGCGCCACCCCAGCTCGCGCTTGGCCTTGGCGTTGGAGGCGCCGCGGAGCTCGGTCATCATCACCACGCCGGCCTCACCAGCGAACAGCCGCCCGATGAACCGCGGCACGCGCATCGGCTTCCTGGCACCGAGCTCCTGCGCCAGAGCCGGTAGCCACTCGGCGACCGGGGCGGGGTCATCGTCGACGATGTTGTAGACACCGCGGCTGCCGTGCTCGACCGCCGCCACCGTCGCCTCCGCCGCGTCGGCCACGTGGATGAACGACCACACGCCGCCGCCGTCGCCGACCAGCGGGAACCTACGCTTGCGGATCAGCTCGGGCTGCTGCCCGCCCGGTGCCATCGACGTGCCCGGCCCGTAGAAGGCGCCGTAGCGCAGCACGATCCCCTCCGTCCACCGTGCGCCGAGGACCGCCTGCTCGAGATGACGGATCGCGGCCAGGGTCTCGCGCATCTCCCGCGCGGGCGCGGAGTCCAGCGGATCCTCCTCGGTCTTGATCGGCGCACCGGTGCGCGCGTACGCGCCGTAGCCCGCGACCCCCTGCGCCACGAACCGCCGCACGCCCACCGCCTGCCCGGCGGAGAGCAGATGGTCCGTGCCCTCGATCCGCAGGCGGTTGGTCCGCGCGAAGTCGCGATCGAAGTGACGCATGTCCAACGCGCCGATCGCGGTCAGCTGATGCACGATCACGTCCGGCCGCGCCCTGCCCACGGCCTCCGCGACCTGATCGGGGTCGAGCGCGTCCGCGACCACCGGCAGAGCACCCAACGCGCGCAGCATCGCCTGCTTGGACTCGCGGCGTGTCATGCCATGAACCTCATGACCCGCCTCGACCAGACGTGGCACCAGCTGCCTTCCGATCGCTCCCGTCGCCCCTGCGACGAACACCCTCATGATCAGCTCCTTGGTCGAGGATCACCGACACCTGATGAGACAGCACGGCAGCCCCGGCTGTGACACCTTCGAGCAGCCGGGCACCCGCCGGCCTCGGCGCCT
>DASQXT010000106.1:0-4698 GCA_035639575.1 Geodermatophilus sp. | reverse complement strand
CCAGAACGACATGACCTACAACCGGTTCATGCAGGGCCTCAAGCTCGCCGGCATCGAGCTCGACCGCCGCGTGCTGGCCGAGCTGGCCGTCAACGAGCCGGCCGCCTTCGCCGCGCTGGTGGAGACCGCCCGTGCGGCCGTCGCCGCCGCGCCGGCCGGCGGGCAGGCCGCCTGAGCCCGGCCAGCAGCACCCGCGACGCCGCCGGCGTCCGACCCCGCCCCCGGGTCGGCGTCGGCGGCGTCGTCGCGTGTCCGGGGCCGCGAGATCCGCACACTCGCGGCCATCGGGGGCCGGATGACGACCACTGTGCAGATCTCGCGGGAGGACGACGAAAGGTGACCGGACCGCTGACGGAGCGCTCCGCGCGGGTGGCGGCCGCGCGCAGGCTGACCCGGCGGGCCGGCCGCGACGCCGCGGGGCTGTTCCTCGCCGAGGGCCGGCAGGCCGTCGCGGAGGCCCTGGCCGACCCGGCCGGGGTCCGCGAGGTGTTCGCCACCGAGGCCGCCGCCGCGGCGCACCGCGACCTGCTCGCGGCCGCGCCGGTGCCGGTCCGGCCCGTCACCGAGAGGGCGGCCGCGTCCCTGTCGGAGACCGTGACACCGCAGGGCCTGGTCGCGGTCTGCGCGCTGCGCGACGTGCCGGCCGACGTCCTGGTGGACGCACCGCCGTCCCTCGCCGTGGCGCTCGCCGAGCTGGCCGACCCCGGCAACGCCGGCACCGTGCTGCGCACCGCGGACGCGTGCGGCGCCGGGGCCGTGGTCTTCGGCGCGGGGTCGGCCGACCCGTACGGCGGCAAGGCTGTGCGCTCGAGCGCCGGCAGCCTGTTCCACGTCGACGTCGTCCGCGGGGCGCCGCTGCCCGACCTGCTCCCACGGCTGCGGGCCGCCGGCGTCACCGTGCTCGCCGCCGACGGTGCGGGGGAGGCGGCCCTCGACGAGCTGGGGCCCGAGCTGGCCGGCCCGGTGCTGTGGCTGTTCGGCAACGAGGCCCGCGGCGTGCCCGCCGACCTGGCCGCGCTGGCCGACGCCCGGGTGCGCATCCCGATGCGCGGGCGCGCCGAGAGCCTCAACCTGGCCGCCGCCGCGGCGATCTGCCTCTACACCACCCAGCTCGCGCAATAGAAGGACCCCGCCGCCCCCCGCCGCTCGCAGGCTCGCGGCGGGACCCTGCAGCGGGGCCAGCGATCAGGGCAGGTCGGCCCTGGTCGCGTACATCCGCATGTCGGCCGAGTGCAGCAGCGCCGGGAAGTCGGTCCCGTCCTCGGGCCAGACGCTGACCCCCACGCTCGCCCGGACGACGACCTCCTGGTCGCCCAGCGCCACCGGGCGGGCCACGCCCGCGGCGAGCTCGTCGGCGATGCGCCGGGCCTCGGTCGCCGCCGTGGCCTGGGGCAGGCCGGTGAGCGCGACGAGGAACTCGTCGCCGCCGAGCCGGGCCAGCAGGTCGTGGCGGCGCAGCCGGCCGCGCAGCCGCTCGGCGACCGCGACCAGCAGCTCGTCACCGGCCGCGTGGCCGAACCGGTCGTTGACGCCCTTGAAGCCCGCCAGGTCGACGAACAGCAGCGCCACCGCCTCGTCCCGGGCCCGGGCGTCCCACAGCGCGGTGTCGACCTGCTCGGCCAGGCGCCGCCGGTTGGGCAGGCCGGTCAGCGGGTCGGTGTAGGCCAGCTCCTCGATCCGGGCCAGGTAGCTGCGGGTGCGGTCGCGCTCCTGCACCAGCGCCCGCTCGGCCTCCACGCGGGCGGTGACGTCGACCTGGACGCCGATGTAGTGCGTGACCGTGCCGTCGGGACCGGTCACCGGCGCCAGGTGCAGCTCGTTCCACCAGGTCGTGCCCGCGGGGCCGCGCTGGTTGAGCATCGTCACCCGGCACTCCTCGCCCGCGTCCACCGCGCGGCGGACGGCGGCGACGGTCGCGGGGTCGGTGTCGGGCGTCTGCAGGAACCGGCAGTTGCGGCCCAGCAGCTCGCTCCTCGGCAGCCCGGCGAGCCGTTCGAAGGCCGGGTTGACGTAGACCAGGGGCTGGTCGGGCAGCCGCACGTCGACGATCGACACACCACTCGGGGTGGCCGCCAGTGCGCCGTGCACCAGGGTGTCGCCGGTCGCGGGCACCAGCACCCCGACGTCGAACCGGTCGGCCGGGGAGGCGGTGGGGACGGCCGACGGCGGCGGGACGACCGCGCCGGCCGGTGGCAGCGGGTCCTGGCGGGGCGCGACCCGCGCCAGCAGCGCGGCGGTCGCCCGGACGACGGTGTCGCGGTCGTAGGTGAGGGCGTAGGCGAACCGGCGCCGGGCGTCGGGGCCGTCGTCCCCCAGGTCGCGGGCCAGCAGCGCGGCGGAGAAGTGCGGGCCGAGCACGGTGACGTCCCACTCGCCGCGGACCGGGTCCGCCGGGTCGAGCGCGGCGCCGCGCAGGCCGGGCAGCGGCTCGACCGGCAGGTCCTCGCCGAGGGCGCACACGAAGCCGGTGCGCTTCACCAGGTCGCGGTAGCGCAGCGTCGTCGCCGGTGTGAAGTGCCGGGCCTCCTGGAAGGTGGCCGCCACGACCGACGCGGCGCCCAGCCGCAGCGCCTCGCGCTCGAGCTGCTTGGACAGCTCGATGAGCAGGGCCTTGGGCGCCTCGCGCAGCGGGACGTCGATCGGCAGGCAGGCGAACGGCGAGACGTCGGCGTCCTCGCTCACGGTGTCGGGCAGCTGCGAGGGCAGCACCAGCGCGCCGTGCACCGCGCCCTCGACCGGGCCGGGGCCGGGGCGGCCGAAGAACCAGCCCTGGCCGAGCGTCGCGCCCAGCGCGCGGGCCATGGCCAGGTGGGCCTCGTCCTCGATGCCCTCGGCGAGCACCACCGAACCGGTGCGCTCGGCGTGCGCGTTGACCGCGTTCATGATCTCGGCGATCGCCGGGCCCGGGCGCTCCTGCACCAGCCGCAGGTCCAGCTTCACCACGTCGGGGCGCAGCAGCGGCATGAACGCCAGCGACATCGCCTCGGCGCCGACGTCGTCCACCGCGACGCCCCAGCCGACCGAGCGGACCCGCTCGACCGTGCGCAGCAGCTCGGCCGGGCGGGTGGCCAGCGCCCGCTCGGTGATCTCCAGGACGACCCGCAGCCCGCCCGGGGCGGACTGCGCGATGGCCAGCAGGTCCTCCAGGGGCGCGCGGTCGAGGACCTCGGGCTCGACGTTGACGAACAGCGTCAGCGGTGCCTGCATTCCGGCGGCCAGCGCGCCGGTGAGCGCCGCGGTGCGGCAGGCGGCGTCCAGCTCGGCCAGCCGGCCGGCCGCGCGGGCGGCCGCGAACAGGGCGTCCGGGCGCTCGAGCGGGCCCTGCGGCCCCCGGGCCAGGGCCTCGTAGGCCACCACGCGGCCGGTGTCGAACTCGACGATGGGCTGGAAGACGCTGCGCACCGTCCCGCCGCGCAGGACGTCGTCGATGCTCGTCGCGGGAGCGGGAGGGGTGGTGGTCACGTCCCCCCATCGGACGTCGGGACGCGGCGTTGAGCCCGGACGACGGCGACCTCGCCCGATCGGGGGAGGCTCAGGCCGGCAGCGCGATGAGGACGACGGCCGCGCCGGCCGCCGCCAGCCCGGCCGCCTGCGTCGCGACGAGCCGCTCGCGGAGCACGACCTGCGCCAGGACGACGGTGCTCACCGGGTACAGCGAGGCCAGGATGCCGGTGACCGCCAGCTGGCCCTGCTGGGCGGCCAGCAGGAACAGCGCGTTGGCCGCCATGTCCCCGATCCCGCCCAGGACCACCACGGGCAGCACCCCGCGGGGGACCGACAGCGACCGGGAGGCCAGCCGCGCGACCAGGACCACGGCCAGCAGCGCGACCACGCGGGCGGCCACCAGCGGGCTGAGCTCGGCGGACTCCCGGGTGCGGTCGAGCAGCACGAAGAACAGCCCGAACGCCACGCCGGAGGCCAGCGCGGGCAGCAGGGTGGCCGGCCGGGCGGTGCGCAGCGAGCCCAGCCCGTCCTCGGCCGCCACGAGGACGACGGCGACCAGCGCCAGCGCGATGCCCGCGACCGCCCACGGCCCGATCCGCTCGCCGAGCAGCAGGCCGCCGAGCACCGGCAGCGCGGCCGCCGACACCGCGGTCACCGGGGCGACGACGCTCATGACGCCCCCGGCCAGCGCCCGGTAGAAGAGGACCAGCCCGCCGGCGCCCGCCAGCCCGGCCGCGGCGCCCCAGGCCAGGTCGGTGCCGGTGGGGTCGCCGCCCAGCCACGGCAGCAGCGCGCCCACCGCGAGCAGCCCGGCGAGCTGGCCGAGGACCACGACGGCGAACGCGGTGGCCCGCCGGGCGGCCAGGCCGCCGCAGAAGTCGGCCGCGCCGTAGACCACCGCGCTGGCCAGCGCGAGCACCACCGCCACCTCGCCGTCCTCCTCCCCGGCCCGCCGTCCGCGCCGTCGGCTCGTGCAACACCCGACACGGGGCCGGCTTCCACGACCGGGGCGGGTTGGCGCTCCCGTTGCGCTGTCTGTCCCTCCTCCGGCGGGATCGCGCGGTCCCGCCGGAGGAGGGACGGCCCGGCAGCGGCGCCCGCGCGGCCCCGGGCAGAATGGCCTCCCGTGTCTGGCGCCAACGACCCCTACGACCCCAAGCAGGTCGCCGCCCTCTCACCCGAGGCCCTCGATGCCGCGGTCGCCGAGGCCCGGCGGGCGTTCGCCGGCGCCGGGGACCTCGAGCAGCTGGCCGC
>DASQXT010000105.1:0-5900 GCA_035639575.1 Geodermatophilus sp. | reverse complement strand
GTGGGGTCGGGCACCCGGTGGACATAGCCGGCCCGCTCCAGCCGGTCGACCAGGTGGCCGTGGGACACGAGTCTCCCGTTCCACGCCCGCCGGCGGCTGGCCGGCCTGCGGCTGATGGCCACCGACGGCGACCTCGTCCTCGGCGACGGCACCCCTGTCGAGGGCACGACCGGCGACCTGCTGTTGCTGGTCACCGGCCGCACCGCCACGGTCGACCGGCTCTCCGGCGAGGGCGCACACCGGCTGCCGACGGCACGAGGCCACCGAGACGGCTCCCCGAGGAGCCCGGCATGACCGGCAGGCCCGCCCGGGGACGACGCCACCGGGCCCACCGCCGGCTCACCAGAGAGTGCGGATGGCGGGGAACTCCGTGAGCACGGCATCACTCGTGACGACGGCCAGGGACTCCAGCAGCGCCTGAGCGACGATCACCCGGTCGAACGGGTCTCGGTGGGACCACTGCAGGGTGCCGGCGGTGAGCGCGTGGTGCCCGGTGATCGGCAACTCCTCCGCCCGCAGCCTGGCGAGGTGTTCCCGGTAACCGCTCACCACCGCGGCGGCGCCCTGCAGCTTGCCCAGCCGGTGCTTCGTGGCCACCTCCCAGGCGCTGGCCGCGGAGACGTACACGGTGGTGTCCGGTGCCCGTACGGTCGCAAGGGTCTCTGCGGGGATGCGTGCCGGATCCAGCAGGACCCACAGCAGGGCGTGGGTGTCGAGGAGGAGCGCGGTCACTCCCACCGGGCCAGTTCGTCGTCCGGCAGCGGCTCGAAGAAGGTCTCGGGGACAGAACCGGCCACGAAACCGACGGGCCGGGGTGCAGGCTCGTCGACCGGCACGAGACGTGCCACCGGCCGGCCACCCCGTGCGATGACGACCTCCTCGCCACGCTCGGCGGCCGCGAGCAACTGGGACAACCGCGTCTTGGCCTCCTGCACGTTGACGTGGGTCACACCGTGACGGTACGGCAGGCTGGACGGGGTTGGCCAGGTCTGCTTGACCAACCCGCCTGAGAAGCGCTGTCAGTTCAGCGCGCGGGTACCCGGGGGCAGCGTGCCGCCCGCGACCATCTCGGCCGTGGCGTCCTGCAGCGCGGTCAGCGCGACCCGCTGCGTGAACGGGCCGGTGGAGACGCGGGCCACGCCGAGCTCCTGCATCTCGCGGGCGGGCAGCGAGGCGCCGGGCACGCTGATCAGCGTCAGCTTGTTGCGGCCGAGGCCCTCGACGACGGCGGCGATCTCGTCGCGGTCGACCAGCCGCGGGACGAAGACGACCGGCGCGCCGGCCTCGAGGTAGGCGCGGCCGCGGCGGATCGCCTCGGCGACGAGCTCACCACGGTCGGCGCCCTCGGCGGCGCGGACGAAGGTGTCGGTGCGGGCGTTGAGGACGAAGTCGATCCCGGCGTCCCGGCCGGCCCGCAGCACCGCCTCGACGGCGGCGACGGCCTCGTCCAGCGGCTTCACCTGGTCCTCCAGGTTGCCGCCGACGACGCCGATCTCGATGGCGCGGCGCGCGGTCTCACCGGGGTCCCCGTAGCCGGCCTCCATGTCCATGCTCACGGGCAGGTCCACGGCGGCGGTGATCCGGCCGACCATGTCCAGGTGCAGGTCGAGCGGGATGTTCTCGCCGTCCTCGTAGCCGAAGGTCGAGGCGATGCCGTGGCTGGCGGTGGCCAGGGCGCGCACGCCGTCGGTGGCGGCCACGACCTGGGCGGAGACGACGTCCCACACGTTGGCCAGGACCAGGATCTCCGGGGCGGTGTGCAGGTCGAGCAGGGTGCGGGCGCGGGTGGCGAGGTCGGTCACGGCGGCCACCGTACGACCAGGTCAGCTGCGGTCGCGCAGCGCCCGGAGCGCGGACTTGCGGGCCTCGCCGGTGAGCCGGTCGAGGAAGACCTTGCCGTCGAGGTGGTCGACCTCGTGCTGCAGCGCGCGGGCCATGAGGCCGGTGCCCTCCAGCCGGATGGGCTCGCCGTGCACGTCGAACCCCTCCACGACGGCGTGCATCGCGCGCACCGTGGGCGCCCACAGGCCGGGGATGGACAGGCAGCCCTCGTCGCCGTCCTGGGTCTCCTCGGACAGCTCGACGATCCGCGGGTTGACCGCGTGCCCGATGCGCCCGTCGACGTTGTAGGAGAAGGCGCGCAGCCCGACGCCGATCTGCGGCGCGGCGACGCCGGCCCGGCCGGGGTCGGCGACGGTGTCCTCCAGGTCGCGCACGAGCGCGGCCAGCTCCTTGTCGAAGCTGCGCACCTCGTCGGCGGGGGTGCGGAGGACCGGGTCACCGAGCTCGCGGATGGGACGGATCGTCACTGTGTCAGTCTCCCCACCCGACCAGTCTCTCAGCCCAGGGACGGACGCCTCACCAGCACCATCTCGTCACGGTGCACGATCTCCCGCTGGTACTCCGGGTCCAGCTCGGTGGTCTTGCGGCCCAGCAGCGGCGGCAGCTCCCGGGCGTCGTAGGCGACCAGGCCGCGGGCCACCACGACGCCGTCGGGGCCGACCAGCTCGACGGGGTCGTCGGCGAGGAACTCCCCCGCCACGTCGGTGATGCCGGCCGGCAGCAGCGAGGCGCCGCGCTCGCGCAGCGCCCGGACCGCACCCGCGTCGAGGGTCAGCCGCCCGCGCGGGCGGGTGGCGAAGCGCAGCCAGAACTGGCGGGCGCGGGGCCGCGGCCCCATGACGGCGAAGCGGGTGCCCACCGGCTCCCCGGCCAGCGCGGCGGCGGCCTGCGCGGTCGAGGTGACGACGACGGGGACGCCGGCGTGCGCGGCGATCAGCGCGGCCTCGACCTTGGTGGCCATCCCCCCGGTGCCCACCCCGTTGCGGCGGGCGGTGCCGAGGGTGATGTGGCCGAGGTCGGCGGGGTCGCGCACGGTGTCGATCAGCTGCGCCGGGCCCTGCCGCGGGTCGCCGTCGTAGACGCCGTCCACGTCGCTGAACAGCAGCATCGCGTCGGCCCGGGCGACGTGCGCGACGAGCGCCGCCAGCCGGTCGTTGTCGCCGAACCGGATCTCCTCGGTGGCCACGGTGTCGTTCTCGTTGACGATCGGCAGCACGCCGAGGGTCAGCAGCCGCTCCAGCGTGCGCTGGGCGTTGCGGTAGTGGCTGCGCCGGGTGAGGTCGTCGGCGGTCAGCAGCACCTGGCCGACGGTGACGTCGTGCCGGGCGAAGGCGTCGGCGTAGGTCTGCACCAGCCGCAGCTGGCCGACGCTGGCGGCGGCCTGGGCGGTGGCGAGGTCCCGCGGCCGGCCGGCGACCCCGAGCGGGGCCAGACCGGCGGCGATGGCCCCCGAGGAGACGAGGACGACCTCGCGGCCCTGCGCGTGCACCGCGCCGAGGACGTCGACCAGCGCGGTCAGCCGCTGCTCGTCCAGCCCGCCGGGCAGGCTGGTCAGCGACGAGGAGCCGACCTTGACCACGACCCGCCGCGCACCGGCGATCTCCCCGCGCACGTTCACCCGTCGTCCCCGGGCAGGTCGTCGTCGCTCCAGGTCTCGGTGAGCTCGTAGGGCACCCGGCGGGCCCGCTTGGCGGCCAGCCGCTCCTCGGCTCGCACCCGGTGCGGGGCGTCGATGCGGGAGTCGGTGCCGCGGCCACCGAGCCCGGCGGTCTCCTCGGCGCTCAGCGTGCCGGCCGGGAGCGTCGGCACGAAGTCGAACGCGACGTCGCCGATGACGATGGTGTCGCCCTCCTGCGCGCCGGCCTCCTGCAGGGCGTCCTCGACCCCCAGCCGGTTGAGCCGGTCGGCGAGGAAGCCGACGGCCTCGTCGTTGGTGAAGTCGGTCTGGCGCACCCAGCGCTCGGGCTTGACGCCGCGCACGGTGAACGCGCCCTCGTCGTCCGGGTCGCGCTCTACGGTGAAGCCGCTGTCGTCCACCGCCCGCGGGGTGAGGGTGACCCGCACCGGCTCGGGCTCGGGCAGCGCGGCGCGGTGCTCCTCGACCGCGCGGGCCAGCGTGAAACCGAGCTCGCGCAGCCCCTCGCCGGTCGCCGCGCTCACCGGGAAGACCTCCAGGCCGCGCGCCTCCAGCGGCTCGCGGACCAGGTCGACCAGCTCCCGCGCGTCGGGTACGTCGATCTTGTTGAGGACGGCGACCCGCAGCCGGTCGACGAGGTCCTCCCGGTACTGCGCCAGCTCGTGCTGCAGCGCCTCGATGTCGCTCTCCGGGTCGCGGCCGGGCTCCATCGTGGCCATGTCGACGACGTGCACCAGCACCGCGCAGCGCTCGATGTGCCGGAGGAACTCCAGGCCCAGCCCGCGGCCCTCGGACGCGCCGGGGATGAGCCCGGGGACGTCGGCCATCGTGAAGACGGTGTCGCCGGCCCTGACCACGCCGAGGTTGGGCACCAGCGTGGTGAAGGGGTAGTCGGCGATCTTGGGTCGCGCGGCGGACATGGCCGCGATCAGCGAGGACTTGCCCGCCGAGGGGAAGCCGACCAGGCCGACGTCGGCGATGCTCTTGAGCTCGATGACGGCGTCGAGGCTCTCGCCGGGCTCGCCGAGCAGCGCGAAGCCGGGGGCCTTGCGCCGGGGGTTGGCCAGCGCGGCGTTGCCGAGGCCGCCCTTGCCGCCGTGGGCGAGGACGACGCGGGTGCCGGCGCCGACCAGGTCGGCGATCACCCGGCCGTCGGGCGTGCTGACCACGGTGCCCGGGGGCACGCGCAGCACGCGGTCCTCGCCGCGGGCGCCGTGGCGGTTGCTGCCCGCACCGGGGCGGCCGTTGCCGGCCTTCTGGTGCGGGTGGTGGTGGAAGTCCAGCAGCGTGTGGACGCCGGGGTCCACCTCGAGGACGACGTCCCCGCCGTTGCCGCCGTTGCCCCCGTCGGGACCCCCGAGCGGCTTGAACTTCTCGCGGTGGATCGAGGCGACGCCGTGCCCGCCGTTGCCGGCGGCGACGTGCACGACCACGCGGTCGACGAAAGCGGCCATGTGTCAGCTGTCCCGAGACGCCACGAGCGCACGGGCCGCGGCCCGTGCGCTCGTGAAGCGGATCGTTCGAGTGCTCAGGCCTCGACCGCGGAGATGGAGACGACCTTGCGTCCCCGCCGCGTGCCGAAGGTCACGGCACCGGGCTGCAGCGCGAACAGCGTGTCGTCGCCGCCGCGGCCGACGCCCAGGCCCGGGTGGAAGTGGGTACCGCGCTGGCGCACGATGATCTCGCCGGCCTTCACGACCTGGCCCCCGAAGCGCTTGACGCCGAGGCGCTGCGCGTTCGAGTCGCGGCCGTTGCGGGAGGACGAGGCGCCCTTCTTGTGTGCCATGTCGGCGTCAGCCCTTCGTGATGTCGCGGACCACGACGTCGGTGAGGGGCTGACGGTGCCCCTGACGCTTGTGGTAGCCGGTCTTGTTCTTGAACTTGTGGATGCGGATCTTCGGGCCCTTGCCGTGGCCGACGATCTCGCCGGTCACGGTCACCCCGGCCAGCGTCTCCGCGTCGCTGGTGACGGTGTCGCCGTCGACCAGCAGCAGGGCCGGGAGGGTGACGGTGTCGCCCGCCTCACCCACGAGACGGTTGACCGTGAACCGGTCGCCCACGGCCACCTTGTGCTGCCGGCCACCGGCCTTCACGACTGCGTACACCACTGAACTCCTCGATCGCCTCTGTCGTGTCCTGCGTGCGCCCGGACGACGGGCGCCGGGTGCTGGACGGGTTGCCCGCCTCCCAGGCGGCACCGTGTGGTGCCCCGCCGGGGCGGTGCAACCCGACCAGCGTACCCGAGCGGCGACGACCCGGTCGAACGGGGGAACCCTCCGCCGCGGAAGGCCCCGGCCCCCGTGCAGGGTCCCGCCGCGAGCGCGCGAGTGGCGGGAGGCAAGGGGGTCCTCTTGCTCAGGAGGCCGGCGGACCGGCGGGACGGCTGGCCGCCCGACGGCGGCGCGGGCGGGTGACCGGTGTG
>DASQXT010000104.1:0-4331 GCA_035639575.1 Geodermatophilus sp. | reverse complement strand
CTGGTGCCGAACTTCGTCCCCGACGACGTGCACGTCGTGCTGCACTCGGAGAACGGCATCCTCGGCGTGGGCCCCTACCCCTTCGCGGGTGAGGAGGATCCGGACCTGATCAACGCCGGCAAGGAGACGGTGACGGTCCTGCCCGGGGCCAGCTTCTTCGACTCGTCGCTGTCCTTCGGCATGATCCGCGGCCAGCACCTCGACGTGGCCGTGCTCGGCGCGATGCAGGTCAACCCCCGCGGCGACCTGGCCAACTGGCTGATCCCGGGCAAGATGGTCAACGGCATGGGCGGGGCGATGGACCTCGTCCACGGCGCCCGCACGGTGATCATCATGATGGAGCACGTCGCCCGCGACGGGTCGCCCAAGCTGGTCGAGGAGTGCACCCTCCCGCTCACCGGGAAGGCCTGCGTGAACCGGGTGGTCACCGACCTGGCCGTCGTCGACGTCACCCCCGGCGGCTTCCTGCTCCGCGAGACCGCGCCCGGCGTCAGCGTCGAGGACGTCCAGGCCGCCACCGGGGCCCCGCTCACCGTCGCCGACGACGTCCGGGAGATGCCGCTCCCGGCGACTGTGTGAGGGCACCCGGGGACACAGCCCTCCGGGTCAGGGGGCCGGCGAGCGCCCGCGAGGCGGTGCCGTGACCTTCTCGGTCGTCGCGCGGGACCCGGCGACCGGCGAGCTGGGCATCGCGGTGTCGTCGTGCATCCTCGCCGTCGGCCGCGCGGTGCCCAGCGCGCGGCCGGGGATCGGGGTGGTGGCGGTCCAGGCGCGCAGCCGGCGTGGTCTGGGCCAGTCGCTGCTGGCCGGCCTCGCCGACGGCGCCGACCCCGCCGACCTGGTGCGCGCGGCGGCGCACGCCGCCGAGGACGTCGATCGCCAGATCGCCGTCCTCGACCCCACCGGCCGCGTCGCCGCCGACACCGGACGCGGCTCGTTCCCGGTCAGCGGCCACCTGCTCGGCGACCAGATGAGCGTGCAGGGCAACATGCTCGCCTCGCCGGAGGTGCTGCCGGCGATGGCACAGGCCTACACCGCCGCCCGCGGCGACCTGCCCGACCGGCTGCTCGCCGCGCTGACCGCCGGGCAGGACGCCGGCGGCGACGTCCGCGGCCGGCAGTCCGCGGCGCTGCTGGTGGTCAGCGGGACGCCGGCCAGCGAGGAGGACGACGGCGTCCGGATGGACCTGCGGGTCGACGACTCGGGCGACCCGGTCGCGCAGCTGCGGATGCTGCGCAACCTGCAGCGCGCCTACGACGAGCGCGACTACGAGACCCTCGCGCTGTTCGCCCCGGAGGGCGCCCGCGACCTCTACGCCGCGCTGGCCGCCTCGCAGCGCGGGGACCGCGACGCGGCCCGGGCGGCGCTGAACGCGATGCGGGCCCGGCCGGGCTGGGCGACCTGGCTGGCCGCGATGGCCGGCGACACCCGGCTCGCCGGGGTGTCCCGGCTGCTCGAGTGAGCGCGGGGGGCTGGGCCGGTCCCCCGCCCTCCCCCCGACGGCCCCCTGCGCGGTCAGGCCGGCTCGACGCCGAAGGTCTGCGCCAGCCGCTCGATCTTGCGGGCGCGGCCGAGCCGCGGCTTGTCGCTGCCGTCGCGGATGACCCGGCCGCGGGCCTCGAAGTCGGCCAGGAAGTCCCGCGCCCAGGCGACGTCCGACGGCGTCGGGCTGATGACCTCGTTGATCACCGGGGTCTGCTCCGGGTCCAGGCACAGCTTGCCGGTGAGCCCGAGGGAGACGGTGACGGCGGTCTGCTCGCGCAGCACCGGGTGGCTGCTGCTCACCGTCGGGCCGTCGATGGGCCCGGGCAGGCCGCCGATCCGGCTGGCCAGGACCAGCCGGGAGCGCGGGTAGGCCATGGCCAGGTCGTCGGCGCTGGTGCCGGTGTCGCGGCGGTAGTCGCCACTGCCGAAGGCCAACCGGAAGGCGCCGCGGGCACGGGCGATGGAGACGGCCTCCTCGATGCCCAGCGCCGACTCGACCAGCGCCAGGACGGGCGTGGAGCCGCCGAGCCGGTCGGCGGTCTCGGTGACCTGCTCCCCCGCCTCGGTCTTGGCCAGCATCACGCCGAGCAGGCCCGGCACCCCGGCGAGCTTGGCGACGTCGTCGTCCCAGAACTCCGTCGAGCGGTCGTTGATCCGCACCCAGGCCGACCGGTCGCCGCGCGAGAGCCACTCGATGACGCCGGCGCGGGCCTCGTCCTTGTTCGCGGGGTCCACCGCGTCCTCGATGTCGAGCACGATCTGGTCGGCTCGCGACTCCGAGGCCCGGTCGAACAGGTCGGTACGGGCACCGTTGACCAGCAGCCAGGAGCGCGCGTCCTCGGGGCCCACCTTGCGTTGTCTCACCACACCCCCATCCTCGTACCGTGTCCCGGGTCACTCGCGACCGGGCGGGGTGGTGGCGGCTCGGGCGGTGACGGTCAGCGACTGCGCGCCCGGCTGCGGAGCAGCTCGAGCGCCACCGGGATCAGCGAGACGGCGACGATGACCGCGACGATCGGGAGCAGATAGCGGTCGACGTCCGGGATCCGCGAGCCCAGCGCGTAGCCGGCGAGGGTGACCCCGAGCGACCACAGCAGGCCGCCTGCCACCTGCCAGGCGGTGAAGGCGCGCACCGGCACCCCGACCGTGCCGGCCAGCGGGTTGAGCACGGTGCGCACCAGGGGGATGAACCGGGCCAGCACGATCGCCTTCGCCGCGCCGTAGCGGTCCAGCGCCACGCGGGCGCGGTGCACGCCGTGCTGCAGTTGAGGCCGGTCCGGGCGGTCGAGCAGCCGGGGGCCGACCCGGCGACCGATCCAGTAGCCGACCTGAGCGCCGGTGAGCGCGCCGGCGGCCGCGGCGATCAGCACGGTGGGCAGGGACAGGTGCAGCGTGGCGGTGGCGCCGGTGGTGCACAGCAGCCCGGCGGTGAACAGCAGCGAGTCGCCGGGCAGAAAGAAGCCGATCAGCAGGCCGGTCTCGGCGAACAGCACCAGGAACACCCCGAGCGCGCCCAGCGCGGACAGCAGGCTGCGCGGGTCCAGCGCGTTGAGCGCCTCGACGCTGGTGGAGGCGAGCTGCATGCGGGATCTCCCGATGGGGACGTGGGACGCTGGTCCTACCGACGGCGGTAGTAGGAACTACGGTAGACCGTAGTAGGTCAGGGCGGAGGGCTGGCATGGCCGGTGGACGGCGGCGGGGTGCGCTCGAGCAGGAGGTGCTCGCCTGCCTGGCCGCGGCCGGGCGGCCGCTGACCGTCGCCGACGTGCAGGCCGAGCTCGGCGGCGACCTGGCCTACACCACGGTGCTGACCGCGCTGAGCCGGCTGCACGCCAAGGGTGCGCTGACCCGCGAGCCGGCCGGACGCGGGTACGCCTACGCGCTCCCGGCCGACCCTGGAGCAGCGGTGACCGCGCGGCGGATGTCGCGCCTGCTGGACTCGCGGGAGGACCGCGCCGGGGTGCTGGCCCGCTTCGTCGCCGACCTGAGCCCGGAGGACGAGCGGCTGCTGACCGAGCTGCTCACCGAGGGCCGCCGCACCGACCCGGAGGCCCGGCCGTGATCGTCGCGATGGTGCTGCCGCTGGCCGTCAGCGCGCTGCTGGCGATCTCGGCGTCCCGGCTGGGTCGCCGGCTGCCGCCCGCGACGGCGGTACCGCTGCTCACCGTCACGATGCTGGTCACCGCGCTGGCCACCGGCTTCGTGCTGGCCGTCGCCGGGATGCTCGTGCTGGCCCAGATCCCGCTGGTGGCCGCACTGGGGCACTACTCGGCACGCGTACTGGGCTCCGGCCTGCCCGTGCCGGTCGCGGCCGGCGGCCTGGCGGCGGTCACCGTGTGCGGGCTGCTCGCCGCGGCGCTGCGCCGGGCCGCGCTCGGCGGTCGCGACCTGCTGCGCGCCGCGGTCGCCTGCCGGCGGCTCGGCCCGGCGGTGGGCGGGCTGGTCGTGGTCGACGACGACGAGCCCGACGCCTACACCCTGCCCGGCCTCGGTGGCCGCGTCGTGGTCTCCACCGCGATGCTGCGCGCCCTGTCGGCCGACGAGCGACGGGTGTTGCTGGCCCACGAGACCGCGCACCTGACCCGCCGGCACCACCTGTGGGTGCAGGCCGCCGAGTTGGCCGCCGCGGCGAACCCGCTGCTGCGCCGGGCCGTCCCCGCGGTGCGGGCGGCGGTGGAGCGCGACGCCGACGAGGTCGCCGCCGCCGAGGTGGGGAACCGGGTGCTGGCCGCGCGGGCGCTGGCGCGGGCCGGGCTGGCCCGGGCGGCGGCCCGCCGCGAGGCCGTGCTGGCGGCGGCGCTGGCCGGATCGGACGCCGGGGTGGCCGACCGAGCGCGGGCGCTGCT
>DASQXT010000103.1:0-3767 GCA_035639575.1 Geodermatophilus sp. | reverse complement strand
CGGCCTCCAGCTCGGCCGGGGCCACCTGGTAGCCCTTGTACTTGATCAGCTCCTTGACCCGGTCGACGACGGTGTAGCAGCCGTTCTCGTCGACGATCGCGACGTCGCCGGTGTGCAGCCAGCCGTCGGCGTCGATCGTGTTCGCCGTCGCCTCGGGGTTGTTCAGGTACCCCTTCATGACGTTCGGGCCGCGCACCCAGAGCTCCCCGCGCTCGCCGGCGGCGGCGTCCTGACCGGTGGCGGGATCGACCAGCCGGCACTCGGAGTTCGGGACGGCGAAGCCGACCGAGCCCTTGGGGACCGACCCCGCGGGCACGCCCGGCGGCTCGGCGCCGCGGTCGGGGGTGGTGTGCGAGACCGGTGACAGCTCGGTCATCCCGTAGCCCTGCGCCACCGTGACGCCGGTGTCGGCGCCCTTGCGCAGCCGCTGCTCGGCGGCGAGCGCCAGCTGCTCGTCGAGGGGGGCGGCACCGGAGGTGATCGAGGTCAGCGAGGAGAGGTCGTACTGGTCGACCAGCGGGTGCTTGGCCAGCGCCAGCAGGATGGGCGGCGCCACGAAGGCCCGGGTGATCTTGTGCTCCTGGATGGTGCGGAGGAAGTCCTCCAGGTCGAAGCGCGGCAGCGTCACGACCGCGCCGCCCCAGGCCAGGCCCTGGTTCATCAGCACGGTCAGCCCGTAGATGTGGAAGAAGGGCAGGACGGCGATGATCCGCTCGTCCGCGCCGAGCTGGATCAGCGGCCGGCACTGCGCCACGTTGGCCACCAGGTTGCGGTGGGTGAGCATGACGCCCTTGGGCAGGCCCGTGGTGCCGCTGGAGTAGGGCAGCGTGACCAGGTCGTTGGCGGGGTCGATGTCGACCTGGGCCGACGGCGCGTCGGTGGAGAGCAGGTCGACCAGGGAGGCGTGGCCCTCGGCGCCGTCCATGACGACGACCTCGCCGACCGGGGACTGCTCCACCGCCGCCAGCGCCCGGTCGAGGAACGGTGAGACGGTGACCAGGATCTTCGCGCCGGAGTCGCGCAGCTGGAAGGCGATCTCGTCGGGCGTGTACAGCGAGTTGATCGGCGACATCACGCAACCGGCGGCGGCGATGCCGTGGAAGACCACCGGGAACCACGGGGTGTTCGGGCAGAAGACCGCGACCACGTCGCCCTTGCGCAGGCCGCGGGCGTGCAGCGCCGCCGCGACGCGGTCGACGTAGCCGGCCAGCTGACCGTGGGTGATGACGTCGCCCCGGAGGCCGTCGATGAGCGCGGGCGCGTCGGGCTTCTCACGCCCGGCGGCGAGGACGAACTCGGGGACGGAGACGTCGGGGATCTCGACGTCCGGGTAACGGCTGGCCAGCGCCACGGGTGCAGCTCCTTCGCACATCGGTGTGGCGCCAGTCTCACATCCCCCGGAGCCACGGCCACAGGGGGGTTACCGGCTGGTACCCCGTACGTGGGGCTCCACTGCAGGGGCGCGCCGCCGGCCCCGTCCGGAGGCTCGTCGCGAGCGTGCGAGGGATGAGGAGGACGGGGTCCTTCTCCGGTGGGGGCAGTGGGGTCCTCCCTCAGCGTGGCCAGAGCACCGACTGGGTGCAGCGGAACAGCGCGATGGTCTTCCCGGTCCCGTCCGCGGTCACCACGGCGTCCCACACCTGCGTCGTCCGCCCGGCGTGCGCGTTGGTCGCCACCGTGGTCACCCGGCCCTCGCGCAGGGTCCCGAGGAAGTTGCTCTTCAGCTCGATCGTGGTGAAGCCGGCCGACCCCTCCGGCAGCAGCGCCCGGGTGGCCAGCCCGCAGGCGGTGTCGGCCAGCCCGACCACGGTCGCGGCGTGCAGGTAGCCGTTGGGGGCCAGCAGCTCCGGGCGGACGTCGAGCGCGGCCTCCAGCCGGCCCGGCTCGTGCGCGGTGATCGTCAGCCCCAGCAGGCCCGGCAGGGTGCCCGGCAGCAGCGCGTTGAGCTCGTCGGCGGTGTGGAACCCGGTGGCGGCCATGAGCAGGAACGTAGTGACAGGCGGGGGCGTGGCCGCGGTGCGGTCCGGAGGTCCGCGGTGACTACGCCAGGCCGCGGGTGGTGCGCGCGGGCGGGCGGTCGCCGCGGATGGCGGCCACCATGTCCAGCGTCTGGCGGGTCGCGGCGACGTCGTGCGCGCGGAACACCGTCGCGCCGAGCCAGGCGCTCACCGCGGTCGCCGCCAGGGTGCCGGTCAGCCGCTGCTCCAGCGGCACGTCGAGGGTCTCGCCGACGAAGTCCTTGTTCGACAAGGCCACCAGCACCGGCCAGCCCGTGGCGACCAGCTCGTCGAGCCGCCGGGTCGCCTCCAGCGAGTGCCGGGTGTTCTTGCCGAAGTCGTGCCCCGGGTCGACCAGCACCCGGTCGCGGTCCACGCCCGCCGTGACCGCGGCCTCGGCCAGCGCCGTCGTCCGGGTCACCACGTCGGCCACGACGTCGTCGTAGGTGACCCGGTGCGGGCGGGTGCGCGGCGGCAGGCCGCCGGCGTGCGTGCAGACGATCCCGGCGCCGGCCTCGGCCGCCACCTCCGCGAGCTCCGGCTCGACGCCGCCCCACGCGTCGTTGACGACGTCGGCCCCGGCGGCCAGCGCCTCGCGCGCCACCTCCGCCCGCCAGGTGTCGATGGAGATCGGCAGGGCCGGGTGCGCGGCGCGGATGGCGGCGACCAGGTCGACCGTCCGGCGGATCTCCTCGGCGGCGTCGACCTCCTCGCCGGGTGCGGCCTTGACACCGCCGACGTCCACCATGTCCGCGCCCTCGGCGACGACCCGGTCCACGCGCTCGACGGCGGCGGCGAGCTCGTAGGTCGCGCCGCGGTCGTAGAACGAGTCGGGCGTGCGGTTGACGATGGCCATCACGACGAAGGTGCCGTCCGGCACGGACAGCTCACCGAGCCGCAGCAACCCCGCTCCCCTCGCCGTCGCGCTGTGTGGTGGAGTCAGCAAACCAGACCCGCGGATCAGAGGAGGGCCCATGGCGCAGACCACGGTGGAGGGCATCGAGGGCGTGCTGGCGAAGGTCGGCCAGCACCTCGGCCACAGCGAGTGGGTGGAGATCACCCAGGACCAGGTCGACAAGTTCGCCGAAGCCACCCACGACCACCAGTGGATCCACGTCGACGTCGAGCGTGCGAAGCGGGAGAGCCCCTTCGGCGGACCCATCGCCCACGGCTACCTGACCCTGTCCCTGGTCTCGGCGCTGTCCGCGCAGATCATCGAGGCGAAGGGCTTCCGGATGGGGGTCAACTACGGCGCGGACAAGATCCGGTTCATGTCACCGGTGCCGGTCGGTGCCCGCATCCGTGCCTCGGCGACCCTCGATGACGCCAAGGAGTTCGAGGGCGGCGTGCAGATGACCCTGGGCATCACGATGGAGATCGAGAACCAGAGCAAGCCGGCGATGGTCGCTGCGATCCTCTTCCGCCGTTACGTCTGACGACCTCGGCGGTCCCGGTGATCAGCTGACCTGGTCGTCCGGGGTCCTGGCTCGCCACCGGTGGTGAGCCAGGACCCCGGACCACGATCCCAGCTGATCACCGGGACGGGGTCCTTCCTCAGTCGACCAGGGCCTGGTTGACCAGCTGGCGCAGGTAGTTGCGGATCGGCAGCGTGCTCGACGGCAGCAGCTGGGTGTAGAAGCCGACGGTCACGTCCTCCACCGGGTCCACGTAGAACGCGGTGGACGCCGCCCCGCCCCAGCTGTAGTCGCCGAGGCTGGACAGCACGCCGTAGCGCACCGGGTCGATCACCATCGAGAAGCCCAGCCCGAA
>DASQXT010000102.1:0-2235 GCA_035639575.1 Geodermatophilus sp. | reverse complement strand
GTGCCGCTCGCTCCGGTCGGCGGCCCGGCCGCGCGCCGGGCGGCCGCCGCCCGCATGGCGCGGGCGCTGGTGCGGCGCAGGGTCAGCGCCCGGTACACGTAGTCGATGCCGGTGACGACCGTGAGCACCAGTGCCGCGGCCATCACCCACCAGCGCGCCGAGGCCAGCAGCCCGGTGAGCGGCAGGATGTAGAGCCCGATGGCCAGGGCCTGCAGCACGGTCTTGGCCTTGCCGCCGCGGCTGGCGGCGATCACGCCGTGCCGGATCACCCAGAACCGCAGCACGGTGACGCCGAGCTCGCGGACCAGGATCACCAGGGTGACCCACCAGGGCAGCAGCCCGAGCACCGACAGGCCCAGCAGGGCCGTGCCGGTCAGCGCCTTGTCGGCGATGGGGTCGGCGAGCTTGCCGAACTCGGTCACCTGGTTGGTGCGCCGGGCGATCATGCCGTCGTAGCGGTCGGTGATGATCGCGAGGGTGAAGAAGAGCGTGGCCCAGCCACGACGGCCGTCGTCCATGCCGCCCTCGGAGAGCAGCAGCATCGCGAACAGCGGTACGACGGCCAGGCGCAGCAGGGTCAGGGCGTTGGGCAGGTTGACCAGGCGCGCGGTCTGCGGCGGCGTCGCCGCCGGGTCGGCCGCACCCTCCGGCACCACCGCGCCCATGGCTCAGGCCCCGGCCGGCACGGCGAGAGCAGGGACGACGGTGGGTACGACGGCGGGGACGAGTGCGGGGACGAGTGCGGGGACGAGTGCGGTGGCGACCAGGTCGACGCCCTCGGTGCCCACCACCACGGCGGTGACCAGCTGCCCGGCGACCGCGTCGTCGGGCACCCCGGTGACCGTCGTCGTGCCGTCGGCGTCGGGGTCCTGGTGGGCGGCGTGCCCGGTCCAGGTGCCGGGGCCCTCGCTGCCGGACAGGTCCTCGGTCAGCAGCACCTCGACGTTCGTGCCGATGCGCTCCTCGGCGCGCTGGGCGGTGAGCTCCTCGACCAGGTCGGTGACCCGGCGCACCCGGGCGTCGATCTCGGCCTGGTCCAGCTTGCCGGGCAGCCCGACCGCCTCGGTGCCGTCCTCGTCGGAGTAGCCGAACACCCCGACGGCGTCCAGCCGGCCCTCGACCAGGAAGCGCTCCAGCTCGGCCACGTCGTCCTCGGTCTCCCCCGGGAACCCGAGGATGACGTTGGTGCGGAACCCGGCGCCGGGGGCGAGCGCCCGGGCACGCTGGATGATCCCGAGGAAGTCCTCCGTGCCGCCGAAGCGCCGCATCCGGCGCAGCAGGGTCGGGGAGGAGTGCTGGAAGGACAGGTCGAAGTAGGGCGCGACGCCCTCGGTGTCGGCGATGACCTCCAGCAGCCGGGGCCGCAGCTCGGCCGGCTGCAGGTAGGCCACCCGCACCCGGGCGATCCCCGGCACCGCGGCCAGCTGGGGCAGCAGCTTCTCCAGGGCGCGCAGGTCACCGGCGTCCTTGCCGTAGGACGTCGAGTTCTCGCTCACCAGGACGATCTCGGTGACCCCCTGGGAGGCCAGCCACTGCGCCTCGCCGAGCACCTCACCCGCCGGCCGGGAGACGAACGACCCGCGGAAGGTGGGGATGGCGCAGAAGGCGCACCGGCGATCGCACCCGGACGCGATCTTCAGCGCGGCCGAGGGGCCGCCGGCCAGCCGTCGGCGGCGGAGCCAGTCGTGCCCGGGGATGGCCGGGGCGTCGGCGGCGGCCATCGCCGCGGTGCGCGCGACCGGGCTGATCGGCAGGAGGGTCCGCCGGTCACGCGGCGAGTGCGGCACCAGCGGACGGCCGGTCAGCACGTCGTCGAGCCGGTCGCCGATCGCGGCGTAGTCGTCGAAACCCAGCACGGTGGCCTCGGGCAGCGCCCCGGCCAGCTCGTTCCCGTAGCGCTCGGCCATGCAGCCCACGGCGACCACCTCGGCGCCGGTGTCGGTGGCGGCGAGGATCGCGTCGACGGAGTCCTTCTTGGCCGACTCGATGAAGCCGCAGGTGTTCACCAGGACGGCGTCGGCGCCTTCGGCGTCCTCGACCAGGCGGTACCCACCGGCGGCCAGCCGGCCGGCCAGCTCCTCCGAATCGACCTCGTTGCGGGCGCACCCGAGGGTCACCACCGCCACGGTGCGGGCATGGCGGGGCAGAGCTGTCACCGGTCCATCGTATGCGGGCCCCCTGCAGGGTTCCGCCGCGAGCGGGCGAGCGGCGCGGGGCAGGGGGTGTTTTTCACTA
>DASQXT010000101.1:0-3066 GCA_035639575.1 Geodermatophilus sp. | reverse complement strand
GCGGTGCGCTCCCGGGAGGGGCTGCGGCAGGCGGTGCGCGACACCCTCGAGTCGCTGTACCACCCGGTGTCCTCGTGCCGGATGGGCACCGACGACGACGCGGTGGTCGACCCGCAGCTGCGGGTGCACGGCGTCGACGGGCTGCGGGTGGTCGACGCCTCGGTGATGCCGACGCTGGTGCGCGGCAACACCAACGCTCCGACGATCATGATCGCCGAGCGGGCGGCCGACCTGGTCACCGGCCGCACCGTCGACCCGGCCCTCACCGGCACCGCCTGACGAAGGACCCCGTCCTCCCCACCCCTCCGAGCTCGGGGCGGTGCCCTGGACGAGGACGCGGTCCTCGTCACCCCCGCGGGCGTCACCCGGGGCACGAGGGGGACGTGCTGCTCATCGAGTGGACGGCGGTCGCCGAGAAGGCCGGGCGGAGGGTGCCGACACCTTCGTCTCCTGAGACGACGCGATCCGGGCCCAGCCGGTGCAGCTCTCCCTGGAGCGCACCGCGTGGCCCGGCCTGCCGAGCGGGAGTCCCCGTCCGGTGTATCCGCCGGGGGGCCTCGGCGCTCGGAGGGGTGTGAGCACCGGACGGCCACCCGGGTCCTGGCCCTACCTCCACCTGCTGGAGGTCGCCCACGCGCTGGGCCACGCGGACGGCGGTCTCGCCGCGAGCATCGAACCGGCGGGGCCGGTCGGCCCGCAGCCGACGTCCTGCCGGGGTCGCGACCCCGAGGAGTTCGCCCGTCTGCTGTGGGCCGACCGGCCGGGCGCTCCCCCGAGCGGCCTGCGGCTGAACGCGCCCCTCTGGTACGCCGACGGCTTCGCCGAGGGCCTGGCCGCCGAGCGGCTCCGGGCCGAGTCAGCGGGAGTGGTGCGGCCCCGTCCCGAGGCCCGCTGCGAGCAGTGAGGAGGACGGGCTCCCTCCTCAGCCGTGCGCCTGAGCGGCCGCGGCCTCCTCGCGGTCGGTCGGCAGCACCGTGCCGACGGCGGCCTGCGGGGTGCGCGGGATGAGGAACGACATGGCCGCCGCGGCGACGCACAGCGCGCCGGCGAGGAACCAGGCCAGGTCGTAGGAGCCGGTCACGTCGCGGATCACGCCACCGCCGAAGGCCGCGAACGCCGAACCGACCTGGTGCGAGGCGAACACCCAGCCGAACACCACCGGCGCCCGGGGACCGAAGAACTCGCGGCACAGCGCCAGCGTCGGCGGCACGGTGGCCACCCAGTCCAGGCCGTAGAAGACGATGAAGGCGACCATGCTGACGTGCAGGTCGGGCCCGAAGAGGGCCGGCAGCATGAACAGCGACAGCCCGCGCAGCCCGTAGTAGGCCAGCAGGAGCAGCCGCGGGTCGGTGCGGTCGGTCAGCCAGCCCGACAGCACCGTCCCGGCGATGTCGAAGACCCCGACGACGGCGAGCAGCCCGGCCGCCGTGGTGATCGGCATGCCGTGGTCGTGCGCGGCCGGGATGAAGTGCGGCTGCACCAGCCCGTTGGTCGACAGCCCGCAGATGAAGAACCCGCCGGCCAGCAGCCAGAACGGGACCGTGCGTGCGCCGGAGAGGAGCCCGCGCCACGCCGTCCGCGCGGCGCCGCTGCGCACCGGGTCGGCGTCGTCGGCCGCCGTTCCGCCGTAGGGGACGACGCCCACGTCGCGCGGCCGGTCGCGCAGCAGCCACAGCACCAGGGGGACGACGGCCAGCGCGGCCGCGGTGGTGCCCAGCGACGCCGAACGCCAGCCCCAGGCCGCGTCGGCCGCCGCGACGAGGGGCAGGAACACCAGCTGCCCGGTCGCCCCGCCGGCGGTGAGGATCCCCGACACCAGGCCGCGGCGGGCCACGAACCAGCGGCCGGTCACCGTCGCCACCAGGGACAGCGCCATCGACCCGGTGCCCAGGCCCACGAGGAAGCCCCACAGCAGCACCAGCTGCCAGCTCGCGGTCATGAAGACGGTCAGCCCGCTGCCGGTGGCGGTCAGCAGCAGCGCCGCGACGACCACCCGCCGGATGCCGAAGCGCTCCATCAGCGCGGCGGCGAACGGCGCGGTCAGCCCGTAGAGCGCCATGTTGACCGCGACGGCGGCCGAGATCGTCGTGACCGACCACCCGAACTCCGCGCGCAGCGGCTCGATGAGCACCCCGGGGACCGCCCGGAACGCCGCGGCGCCGACCAGGGCCAGGAAGGTCACCGCGGCGACCCACCAGGCGGGGTGCACGCGGTACGTGCGCGGCGCGGCGGTGCTCGTCACGGCAGGAGTCGTCACGGCGACGAGCATGGCGGACGACGGTTCGGCCCAGCGAGTGGCCCGGAGGCCAACATGTGCAAAGATCCGGCCATGACACGTGGCCCGGGTCCGGCCATGGCGCACGGACCGATCACTCCGCACGAGGTGGCCGTGCTCGCGGTGGACCGCGTCGTCGGCTTCGAGCTGGGCCTGCCGTACCGGCTGCTGGGCCTCGCCGAGGACGCGGGCGGCTCCCCGCTCTACCGCGTGCGGGTCGCCACCCTCGACGGCCGGCCCGTCCGGACGGCGGACGGCTTCTCCGTCCAGCCCGACCACGACGGGTCGGTGCTCCGGAGCGCCGGCACGGTCGTCGTCCCGGGGATCATGGGCGGCCCCATGGTCCGCGAGGGCCGCATCCCCGACGAGTTGCGCGCCGCCCTCCGTGACGCCGCCGGGCACGCCCGGATGGTGTCCATCTGCACCGGGGCGTCGGTGCTCGCGGCCGCCGGGCTCCTCGACGGGCGCCCCGCCGCCACCCACTGGCGGGACGTGGACGCGTTCCGGCGCAACTTCCCCTCCGTCCGCCTGGACCCCGACGTGCTGTTCGTCGACGACGGGGACGTCCTCACCAGCGCCGGGGTCGCCGCGGGGATCGACCTGCTGCTGCACCTGGTGCGCCGCGACCACGGCAGCGAGGTGGCCAACCGGGTGGCCCGGCGCAACGTCGTCGCGCCGTGGCGGGAGGGCGGCCAGGCGCAGTTCGTCGAGCGGCCACTGCCCGAGTCCGGCGACGTCGGGACGGCGGCCACGCGGGCCTGGGCCGCCGAGCGGCTGGGCGAGCCCCTGAC
>DASQXT010000100.1:0-6246 GCA_035639575.1 Geodermatophilus sp. | reverse complement strand
CCGGCGTCACCCGACGACGGGCGCCGAGCGGGGCACGGAACGACCCCCCGCTCGGTACAGCGAGCTGGGCAGCTCGTGTCCGACGGCCTCCTCGGTGACCCGGGCGGCGGCGAGGACGGCGTCGAGGTCCAGCCCGGTGTGCACGCCGGACTCCTCCAGCATGTACACGAGCTCCTCGGTGGCGATGTTGCCGCTCGCGCCGGGCGCGAACGGGCAGCCGCCCAGACCGCCGACCGAGGAGTCCAGCTGGGTCGCCCCCGCCTGGACGGCGGCCAGCGCGTTCGCCTGCCCGGTGCCGCGGGTGTCATGGAAGTGCACACCCACGTCGACGCCCGGGCAGGCCCGGCGGACAGCGTCGAGCAGCTGCACGACCCGCATCGGGGTGGTGGTGCCGATCGTGTCGCCCAGGCAGAGCCGGTCGGCACCGGCGGTGACCGCGGCGCGGGCGACGTCCACGGTGCGGGGGATCGGGGTGCGGCCGTCGAAGGGGCAGTCCCAGGCGGTCGCGATCACCACCTCGAGCGAGCCGCCGGCACCGTGTGCCAGGGCGGCGATCTCCCCGACCGCGGCGACGGCCTCGGCGGTGCTGCGGCCGGCGTTGGCCCGGCTGTGCCCGTCGGAGGCCGAGACCACGTACTCCAGGTCGGCGACGCCGGCGTCCACCGCGCGGGTGGCGCCCCGGGCGTTCGCGACCAGGGCGGAGAAGAGCACGCCGTCGAAGGCGTGCAGCTCGGCGGCCACCTGGTCGGCGTCGGCGAGCGCCGGCACGGCCTTCGGGGAGACGAACGACGTCACCTCGATCCGGCGGACGCCGGTGGCCACCAGTGCCTCGAGCATCGCCAGCTTCCCCTCCAGGGGCACCGGCGCCTCCAGCTGCAGACCGTCGCGCATGCCGACCTCGCGGACGTCCACCGCCGCGGGCAACACCAGGTCGAACTCGTTCACGGGCCCTCCTCGGTCGATCACGTGACATCCTGCCCCGGCGCCGGGTTCCACGTGGAACCACTCGGACGCTCCTCGGCCGACGAGCTGCAGCAACGGGCCCTGTCGGCGCAGGATGACCGGCACGGAGGTGGGATGTGACCAACGCGGCGGACACGCTGCCCCCGGCGGATCGCCGGAGCGCGTTCGCCAACGCGCCCATGGGGATCGCGCTCGCCACGCCGACCGGTCTCATCGTCGACGCCAACCCGGCGCTGGCGGCGATGCTGGCGTACACCGCCGAGGAGCTCTACGGCCGCTCGATGCTCGACCTGGTCCACCCCGACAACCGCCCGGCCGCCGTCGAGGCGTTCGCCGAGCTCCTCGAGCAACGCAGGATGATGCGGCACGAGACCCGGCTCGTCCGCCGGGACGGCAGCGTGGTCCCCGTGCAGGTCACGTCGTCCTGGGTGGACCGGACGCCCGAGGGCGACCCGCCGCACATCGTCACCATCGTCGAGGACATCACCGACCGCAAGGCCCTGGAGGCCGCGCTGGTCCACCGTTCCCTGCACGACCCGCTGACCGGCCTGCCCAACCGGATCCTGTTCAGCGACCGGCTGCACCACGCCCTGGAGCGCGGACGCCGGGAGCGGACGCCGACCAGCCTGCTGGGCATCGACCTCGACGGCTTCAAGCAGATCAACGACCAGTACGGCCACCCGGTGGGCGACGAGGTGCTCGTCGCGGTCGCCGAGCGGCTCACCTCGGTGCTACGCGCCAGCGACACCGCAGCTCGCGTCGGCGGGGACGAATTCAGCATCGTCTGCGAGAACAGCGGGCGGCCCGAGGCCGAGTCGCTCGCCACCCGGCTGCGGGACACGGTGAGCGAACCGCTGCACCTGACCAGCGGGCTGATCCTCCCCCTCACGGTGAGCATCGGGATCGGCACGACCGAGGGCGACGTCGACCCCGAGCAGGCGTTCGGGACGCTGGTGCGGGCGGCCGACGACGCGATGTACGTCGACAAGGCCCGCTGGCAGGACTGAAGAAGGACCCCCCTGCCCCCCACCACTCGCAGGCTCGCGGCGGGACCCTGCAGGGGGGCCGTCAGGACTCGCGGCGGGACCCTGCAGGAGAGCCGTTCCAGCGGCTGACGACGTCGGTGAAGGCGGCCGCGGCCTGCTCCACCTCGGCGATCTCGACGTACTCGTCGACGGCGTGCATGACCGCCGGGGTGCCCGGTCCCCAGACCACGATCGGGGCGCCCCGGACGACCTGCACGAGCACCGAGGCGTCGGTGAAGTAGGTGGCGGGCGTGGGCAGCACCGGCGCGGGCAGCGAGGTCACCCACGGGTCGTCGGCGGGGGTGCCGACCGGCGGCAGGTCCACCCGCACCTCGACGTCGGCCACTTCCGGCTGTGCCCGCCACCAGGCGAGCAGGTCGCCGCCGCCGGCCACGGTGCGCATGTCGACGACCACCTCGGCGCGGTCGGGGACCACGTTGGGCACCGTGCCGCCCGCGACGACCCCGGGGTTCCACGTCTCGGTGCCGAGGAAGGGGTGGGTGCGGAAGGGCAGCACCCCACCGGCCCGGGCGAGCAGCGCGGCCAGGTCCAGGACCGCGTTGTGCCCACGTTCCGGGGTGCTGCCGTGGGCGGCCCGACCGGCGGTCCGGACGGCGAGCCACAGCGCCCCCTTGTGGCCGAGGACCACCTGGTTGCCGGTGGCCTCCGGGACGACCACCGCGCCCACGGGGAGCTCGGCGACGGCCGCGGCCGCCGCGGCGGCCCCCTGCGAGCCGATCTCCTCGTCGCTGGTCAGCAGCAGGGCCACCGGTGTCCCCGGGTCGGCGGCGGCGAGCGCGGCCGCCGCGGCGACCACACCGGCCTTCATGTCGCTGCCCCCGCGGCCCCACACCCGGCCCCCGTCGAGGTCGCCGTCGAAGGGGTCGCGCTGCCAGGCGGCCGGGTCGGTCGCGGGGACGGTGTCCACGTGGCAGGCGAGCAGCAGCTGCCGGCGGCCGGGGTCGGCCGGTGTGCGCAGCAGGGTCCAGGGGTGGTCGCGGTCGCGCCCCTCGGTCACCTGCAGGTGCGGGGCGCGCTCGCGCAGCACCTCGGTGAGCGTGCCGAGGACGTCGCGCTGCGCGTCGGCGTCACCGGAGACGGTGGGGCGGCGCACCAGCTCGCGCACGAGCGCCGACAGGTCGAGGGCAGGGCCGGTCGCCGTCATGGTCCGATCCTGCCCCCGCGGTCCCCGGACGGCTCGGGAGACGGCAGCGGGGCGACCCGACACGGGCAGCGGCTCAACGGCCGTCGGGGACGGCCGTCGGCCGCCGTGGCGAGGCGAGCCGCCCCCGCGAGGCGCGTGCGAGGAGCGGGGGCCGGAGGCTCCCCGACGAGTGCGCGGATCAGGCTCAGCGCAGGCCGGGGACGGCCGTTGGCCGCGGTGGACCGGTCGCGGGGGCCCGGAGGGTTTCCCGACCGGGACACGGGCAGCGGCTCAACGGCCGTCGGGACGGCCGTTGGCCGCGGTGCGGTCCGGAGGACCGCAGATCACACGAGCGCGCGGCCCACCGCGACGGCGCGGGTGTCCGGCGCGGCGACCCGGACGGCGTCGGCCGCCTGGTCGTCGGCCGCCTCCTGCGAGCGACGCTCGGCGTCGACCCGAGCGCGGTAGCTCTCCACCTCGTTGGTGATCCGCTGCTCGTCCCAGCCGAGGACCCCGGCCACCGCGCGGGCCACCGGCTCGGCCGAGTCCACCCCTCGGTGCGACGTCTCGATCGAGATCCGGGTGCGGCGGGCGAGCAGGTCGTCGAGGTGCTGGGCACCCTCGTGCGCCGCGCCGTAGACCAGCTCGACCATGAGGTACTCCTCGGCGCCGGGGACCGGCGCCAGCAGCGCCGGGTCGTCGGCGGCGAGGGAGAGGACCTCCGGCGTGAGCGACCCGTACCGGTTGAGCAGGTGCTCGGCGCGGAAGTGCGGGATGCCCCAGCGCTCGGCGAGGGCGTCGAGGGAGTTGCTCATCGCCGCGTAGCCCTCCGCACCGGCCAGCGGGATGTTGTCGGTGACGCTGGGCGGCACCGGCCGGGTGACGTCGACGGCGACGGCGTCCACCGCGTCGGCGGCCATCGGCCGGTAGGTCGTGTACTTGCCGCCGGCCACCGCGATCACGCCGGGCATCGGCCGGGCGACCGCGTGCTCGCGGGACAGCTGGCTGGTCAGCTCGGACTCCCCGGCCAGCAGCGGGCGCAGCCCCGCGTAGACCCCGGTGATGTCGTCGTGGGTGAGCTCGGTGGTCAGCACCTTGTTGACGTGCTCGAGGATGTAGTCGATGTCGGCCCGCGACGCCGCCGGGTGGGCCTTGTCCAGCGTCCAGTCGGTGTCCGTCGTCCCGACGATCCAGTGGCTGCCCCAGGGGATGACGAACAGCACCGACTTCTCGGTGCGCAGGATCAGCCCGGTCTCGCCGTTGATCCGGTCGCGGGGGACGACGACGTGCACGCCCTTGCTGGCCCGCACGTGGAACCGGCCGCGCCCGCCGACCAGGGTCTGGATGTCGTCGGTCCACACCCCCGTGGCGTTGACGACGACCTCGGCCTTGACGTCCACCTCGCGCCCGGTCTCGACGTCCCGCACCCGGACCCCGGTGACCCGGCCGCCGGCGTGGTGGAAGGCGACGACCTCGGCCGAGTTGAGCACGGTGGCGCCGTAGGCCGCGGCGGTGCGGGCGACGGTGAGGGTGTGCCGGGCGTCATCGGCCTGCGCGTCGTAGTAGCGGACCGCGCCGACGAGGGCGTCGGGCTTGAGCGCGGGGAACAGCTTGCGGGCGCCGGTGCGGGTGAGCTGCTTCTGCGGGGGCAGCGGGGTCGACAGCGCGCCGATGCGGGCCAGCCCGTCGTAGAGGGTGAGCCCGGCGGTGACGTAGGGCCGCTCCCAGTGGTGGGTGAGCGGGTAGAGGAAGGGCACCGGCTTGACCAGGTGCGGCGCGAGCCGGGTGACGCTCAGGTCGCGCTCGTGGAGGGCCTCGCGCACCAGGCCGAAGTCGAAGGACTCCAGGTAGCGCAGCCCGCCGTGGAAGAGCTTGGACGAGCGCGAGGACGTACCGCTAGCGAAGTCGCGGGCCTCGACCAGCGCGGTCCGCAGGCCCCGGGTGGCCGCGTCGAGCGCGACGCCGGCGCCGGTCACGCCGCCTCCGACGACGAGGACCTCGAAGGGTTGCTCGGCCAGCTCCGCCCAGGCTCGCGCGCGCTGATCGGGGCCGAGTGGGGGGACTACGGGCATGCCGACTCCTCTGGCGGGGATTGCTCAGCGACAACGGTAGGCGGGTGCTCCTGGGCCGTCGACGTGCTCCGTTCGACATCGTCGTACGCAGAGGGCCTAGGGTGACGCGCCGTGCCGGGCACCGTGCAGTCGATCGAGCGCGCCGCCACCCTGCTGCACGCCATCGTGGAGTCGGGGGGCCAGATGGGCGTCACCGAGCTGGCGGGAGCGGTGGGGCTGCCGAAGACCACGACCCACGGGCTGCTGCGCACGCTGCTGGCGGTCGGGTTCGTCGAGCAGGACCAGCGCACCGGCCGCTACACCCTCGGTGCCGGCCTGCTGGGGTTGGGCTCGCACTACCTGGACGCCAACGAGCTGCGGTCCCGGGCGTCGAACTGGGCCGACTCGCTGGCCGCGCGCAGCGGGTTCGCCGTCCGGCTCGGGACGCCCGCGGGCCTGCAGGTCGTCGTCGTCCACCACGTGTTCCGGCCCGACGACTCCCCGCAGGAGCTGGAGGTCGGGTCCGTGCTGCCGGCGCACGCCACCGCCGTGGGCAAGGTGCTGCTGGCCTCCCGCCCCGCGATGGCCCGGATGCTGGCCGACACCCGGCTCGAGGCCCTGACCCCGCGCACCGTCGTCGACCCGGCGGCGCTGCTGGCCGAGCTGTCGACCGTCCGCGCGCGGGGCTGGGCCGAGCAGCAGGGGGAGTACCGGCTGGGCCTGGGCGGGATCGCCGCACCGGTGCACGGGCCGGGTGGCCTGGTCGTCGGCGCGCTGGGCGTCAGCGGTCCGGTCGAGGAGCTGCTCGCCGACGCCGCGCGACCGGCGCTGCGCGCCATGGTGGTCGAGGCCGCCGCCGCGGTCTCCCGGGAGCTCGCCGCATGACGGAGCGGTACGTGCTCGCAGTGGACCAGGGCACCACCTCCACCCGGTCGATCGTGTTCGACCGCGCCGGCCGGCTGGTCGCCGTCCGGCAGCGGGAGCACCGCCAGCACTTCCCCCGCCCCGGCTGGGTGGAGCACGACCCGGAGGAGATCTGGGCCAACACCCAGCTCACCGCCGC
>DASQXT010000099.1:0-7813 GCA_035639575.1 Geodermatophilus sp. | reverse complement strand
CCCACCCTTCGTAAGAGGACCCCTGCCCCCCTGCTCGCAAGCTCCCAGCGGGACCCTGCAGGGGGCCAGCGGTACCCGGGACGGGCCAGGACGGGGTCCTCCTTCAGCCGCGCAGCGCCGTCCGGCCACCCCACCGGAGCCGGGGCAGGGCCGCGCGCCACCCCGCCAGCAGTGACGGCGGCCAGAGCAGCGCGCGCAGCCGGGCACCCCGCGGCGCCGCGGCCAGCAGCCCGCGGCGGGCGGTGGCCAGGTCGGCGCGCAGCTCCGGGCCGACGGCGGGGACGCTGCCGGGGCGGGCGTAGCTGGCCGCCTCCTCGGCCCGGGCCAGCCGGGCGACCGCCGCGGCCACCCCGGACCCCGCGGCCGCGCGCCGGTCGCGCCGGTGCGCGCCGCCACCGGGCTCGGCCGCCTCGGTCAGGGCCTCGGCCACCTGCCGCGGCGTCCGGGCCGGGTCGGCGGTCCGGCCCAGGTCCAGCGCGGTGGCGGCGAGCTCGTCCCACAGCGCCGCCGGACTGCCGGTGGCCAGCCGGCGGCGGCGCTGCAGCACCCGCAGCCCCGCGGGCGCCGCGGCCAGCGCCAGGACGGCGAGGACGACGCCCGCGGTGCGCAGCGCGGCCGGCACCCACGAGTCGGCCTGCTGCGGCGTGGCCTGCGGCACCGGCACACCCTGGGGGGTCGGCTGGGCCTGCGGCGTCGGGGCCGCCGGGGCGGGCAGGGGCGCGGTGGTCGGGTCGGTGCGCGGATCGACCTCCAGGTCCTGCGGCCGCGGTGCCCACGGCAGCTCGACGGCGCGGTCGGTGTCGATCGGGGTCGGGTCGAAGGGGACCCAGCCCAGGTCGTCGAAGTAGACCTCGACCCAGGCGTGCGCGTCGTCGCTGGTGACCAGCCGGCTGCCGTCGGGCTGCACCGTCCCGGGGGTGTAGCCGAGCACCACCCGCGCCGGGACGCCGGCCGCCCGGACCAGCGCCGCCATCGCCCCGGCGTACTGCTCGCAGTAGCCCTGCCGCAGCCGCAGGAAGTCGGCCAGGTCGTCGCCGCTGGTGCCCGGCGCGGTGGACAGCGAGTACTTGTAGCCGTTGGCCGGGTCGGTGAAGTGCCGGTAGACGGCCTGCACCCGCTCGTAGGGGGTCTGCGCCCCGGCGGTCAGCGTGGCGACCAGTTCGTCGACGCTCGGGTCGAGGTCGGGCAGGGCGGTGTAGCGCTGCACCAGCGGCAGCTCCGGCGGCAACGGACGGGACTCGGCGAGCTCCTCGGTGGTCGGGCGCGGCTCGATCGCCCCGACCGACCAGGTCTGCCCGGCGGTCGACACGTCGCGGCCGAACACCGTGCCGGTGCCCGGGTCGACGCGCCAGCGGTCGGGTTCGGCCACCTCGATCGACACCGGCGCGTACAGCAGGGGGAGGAAGCGGTCCTCGTGGCCCAGGGCGGTGATCAGCGCGTCGACCGGCCGGCCCCCGCGCCGCCCGGGCAGGGTGGCCAGCGCGGCCTCGTCGGAGACGTCGGTCTCACCGTCGAGGTTGCCGACCGTCCAGCCCTCCGCGGCGTCGTAGACCTCCAGCGCGACGACCCGCAGGTACCCGGGGTCGGGCACCGAGGCGTTGACCCGCAGCAGGTCGATCGGCTCGTCGCGGGTCAGCTGACCCTGCAGGGCCGCGGCCGGGTCGAGGGCGGTCCCCGTCGAGCTGCCGCCCCCACCGGGGCCGAAGCCGCCCGAGAAGCTGCCCTCGGTCAGCGTGGGGACGACGGCGCCGACCACCAGGCCCAGCACCACGGCCGCCGCCCCGGTCCGGACGGCGGTCAGCGTCCCGGCCCCGAGCAGCGGACGCCGTCCCTCCGGCGAGCCCCGGCCCAGCCGCCGGTGCTGGTCGGCGAAGAGCAGCAGCGCCAGCCCCGCGGCCGGTGCGGCCACCGGCAGCACCCCGATCGACCCGGTCACCGTGCTCACCGGCACGCAGAACAGGACCAGCAGCCCCAGCCCGGCCAGCGCCGGCTGCCGCGTACCGACGGCGACCAGGTCCACGACGACGGCGACCAGGCCGGCCAGCAGCGTGGTGAGGGCGACCAGCCCGGTCAGCGGCAGCGCGGGCGTGGCCTGCTCGGCCATCTCCACCGTGCCCTCGGCCATCACCGTGCCGAGGTCGCCGAGGCTGGCGCCGGTGGGCAGCCAGCCGCCCCACGCCCGGTCCGGCGCGAACAGCACGGTGAGGACGCACGCCAGCACGACCAGCTGGCCGAACGGGACGGCGAGGGCGACCAGCACGCCCCACCAGCCGGGAGCCGCGCCGTCGGGGGCCAGCCGGTCGGCCAGCGCGGCGCCGGCCACCCGCAGCAGGAGGCCACCCGCGGCGACCGCGACGACCGCCGCCAGCACGGGCGGCCGCCAGTCGTCGTCGGTGAAGACCGGCACCAGCGCGAGGGTGCCCAGGGCGGTGGCGACCGCGGCGGCCAGCGTCGTCCCGGCGTCGCGCAGCAGGTCGCGCGCGGTGTCGCCGCTCATCGGACGCCGACCTGCAGGACGCCGGGCCGGGCCACCTGGGCCCACACGTCGGCCACCGTGTCACCGGCGCCGGCGACGGCCACCTGCCAGCCGCCGGCGCGCAGCAGGTCCGCCGCCGCCTCCTGCTGGCGGGTCAGCTCCGCGCGCGCCCCCGCGCCGACCGGCCGGCGGCGGCGGGTGGCCTCGACCTCGGTCCAGCTGCCGATGTCGGTGAGGACGGCGACGTCGGTCGCCGGGCCCGAGCGCACCCGCACCAGCTCGGCGGCCTCGTCCGGGCCGATCGCCCCGAGCAGCGCGACGACCGGGCCCTCGCCGGCGGCGCGGGTCAGCAGCGCCAGGCCGGGGTCGAGGCCGGCCAGCCGGGACGGCACCACCCCGGCGAGCCGGTCCAGCAGCTCCTCGCCGCTCAGCCCGCCGCCGGCGTCGGCGCCGGTCAGCTCGGCGCCCTCGGTGACCACCCGCAGCGTGGCGCCGCGCGCGAGCAGCTCGGTGCCGATGCTGGCCGCCGCCTCGACCAGCCACTCGAGGCTGTCCGGCGGAGGGGTGTCCGGGCCGGCAGGGGCGGCCCGGTGGTCGGCGGGCAGGGGCCGGGCGACCAGGTGGGCGCGGGCCCGGGTGTCGAGCAGCAGGGTCGCCTGCGCGCGCCACGGCCGCTCCTCCAGCCGCACCATCAGCTCCCCGGTGCGCGCGGTCGCCCGCCAGTGCACCTTCCGCAGGTCGTCGCCGTGCCGGTAGGGCCGGGTGCTCACGTCGTCCTCGCCGTGGACGGCGAGCGAGCGGCGCGCGCCCGCACCGCCCGCGCCGTGCCCGCCCCCCGGGCCGCCGGGGCCCAGCGGCACCACCCGCGGCACCACGACGAGCGCGGCGGTGTCGGTGCCCACGACGCTGCGCAGCACCAGGCCGAAGGGGTCCACGAGCCGCAGCTTCAGCGGTCCGAGCCGGTAGCGGCCGCGTCGTCCGCCGTGCACCCGGTAGTGCAGCGTCGTGGAGCGGCCGCCGGGCAGCCGGTCGACGACGAACTGGGGGGTCGGGCCCAGCTCCCGCGGCAGGGTCTCGGCGAGCAGCCACAGCCCGCCGGTGCCGAGGCCGGCGTTGCTCAGCTCCAGCGCCACCTCGGCGTCCCGCCCGCGGGGCAGCCGGGCGGGGGTGACGGTGCGGCGGGAGGCGACCCGGAAGCGGTGCCGGGCGACGGCCACGGCCGACAGCAGCGGCAGCGCCAGCACGAAGACCGCCACCTGCACCAGCGGCTGCTCACCCAGCAGCACGCCGAGCAGCAGCAGGGTGAGCCCGGCGGCGAGCAGGCAGCGGCCGCGCAGCGTGAGGCTCGCCAGCGCGGTGGCGACCTGGCCGGCCACCTCAGCGTCCGCGGGGGACGGGCACGGTCCTCAGCAGGTCGGCCACCACCTGCTCGGCGGTCCGGCGCGAGGCGGCGGCGTCGGGGGTGAGCAGCAGGCGGTGCGCCAGCACCGGCACGGCCATGGCCTGCACGTCGTCGGGCAGCACGTGGTCGCGGCCGGCCAGCGCCGCGGTGGCGCGGGCGGTGCGCAGCAGCTGCAGGCCCGCGCGCGGCGAGGCGCCCAGCCGCAGGTCGGGGGAGCGGCGGGTGGCCTCGACCAGGGCCACGACGTAGCGGCGCACCGCCTCGGAGACGTGCAGCCGGCCGACGGCGGCGACCAGCGCGCGCACCCCTGCGGCGTCGGTGGCCGGCGTCAGCGTGGTCAGCGGGTCGGTGGTCACCAGGTCGTCGAGCATCGCCAGCTCGGCCTCGCGATCGGGGTAGCCCATGGAGACCCGGGCGGTGAACCGGTCGCGCTGGGCCTCCGGGAGGGGGTAGGTGCCCTCCATCTCGATCGGGTTCTGGGTGGCCATGACGAGGAAGGGCCGGGCCAGCTCGTAGCTGACGCCGTCCACCGTGACCTGCCGCTCGGCCATGCACTCCAGCAGCGCCGACTGGGTCTTGGGGGAGGCCCGGTTGATCTCGTCGGCCACCACGATGTTGGCGAACACCGCGCCCGGCTTGAACTCGAACTCGCGGGTCTCCTGGTCGTAGACCGACACCCCGGTGACGTCGCTGGGCAGCAGGTCGGGCGTGAACTGGATGCGGCGCACGGTGGCGTCGACCGAGGCGGCCAGTGCCTTGGCCAGCGTGGTCTTGCCGACCCCGGGCACGTCCTCGACCAGCAGGTGCCCCTCGGCCAGCAGCACCACCAGCGCCAGGTGGACGACGTCGGGCTTGCCGTGGACGACCCGCGCCATGTTCGCCGCGATGCGGGCGCCCTCCGCCGCCACGTCGACCGGGGCCTCGGTCCCTGCGGTCGTCGGGGTCACCTCGGTCACGCAGCCTCCTCGCCGTCGCTCGTCGGCCGCGTGTCCGACGGTGCTCCACCTCGTGGGTGACCTCGCGAGCTCGGTCACCGGGCCTCGTGGTCGCCGCGCGTCGGCCGGGGGTCCGACGGCGCTGTGCCGGTGCATGACCTCGCGGGCTCGGTCACGTCCTCAACGGTACGTGCCCGGACGCCCTCCGGGCGTGGCGTCGCGCACGGTCACCCGACCCCACCCGGGGTCCCCACCGGCTCGCCCTCCGACCCCGCGACGGGCCCCTCCGGAGGGCTCCGCTGGTGGGGCGCGGTGGGACGGCACCCCACCGTGCCCCACCTCGCGGCCGGGGCCCGCGTCCGGGCCGCTGACCTGCGAGAGCGGCCGTGGGGAGGGCCGATCACGACATGGTGTCGAGTGGTGTCCGGTGGGGCGTAGTGGGTTACTGTGTGGCTCGGTGGGGAGGTACGGCCCGTCCCGGGGGCGCCCCGGAGTGCGAGGAGGACCGATGCGGGAGGTGATCCGGTGTTCGTCGGCAGCTACCCGTTGCGCCTCGACGAGAAGGGCCGGCTCGCACTCCCCGTCCGCTTCCGCGAGCAGGTGGCCGGCGGCATGGTGATCAAGAAGGGCCAGGAGCGCTGCGTCTACGGCCTCACCATGGCCCGGGTCGCCGAGCAGAGCGCCGCGGCCGCCGCGATGGCGCCCTCCGACACCGCCGCCGCCCGCATGCGCGCGCGCATGAGCTTCGGGTCGATGGTCGAGGTGGAGCCGGACAAGACCGGCCGCATCACCATCCCGGCCAACCTGCGCGAGTACGCCGGCCTCGACCGCGACGTGGTCGTCGTCGGGGTCGACACCCGCTTCGAGATCTGGGACGCCGCCACCTGGGACGCCTACGTGGCCGAGCAGGAGGCGACCTACGCCGACATGGAGAGCGAGGGGATGCCCACCCTCTCCTGAGCCGACGTCCCGCCCCTCCGACCCCTCCGGGCCCCACGCCCCGACCGAGCCGACTTCCCCGCGGCTCGACCGGGCCGGGCCCGAGCCACCTTCCCCGCGGCTCGGACCCACACGGCTCCGGAGGAGACGCACCGCCCACCGGGCGCGCCGCCGGTCCCCACCGGCGCGGGCCCGCCCGTCCCCGCGGGGCTCCACCTGACGTACTTCCCCGGCGCCAGGCGGACCCCGCGGGGGGCGGGCCGGGCGCGTCCCCAGGGCCGGGCCCCCACGGGATCCCACGGGACGGTCGGGCGGTCACACGGTCCCCACCGCACCCCCCCCGCCCCAGGAGTGCTCCCCGAACTCGCCGAAACGCCGCCGCGCTCCGCCCCCCGACCGCCGCCCAGCCCCACCATGGACGGGCACCCGCGCCCCGAGGGCGCCCGACCCCGTTCAGGAGCCGCCGACGATGAGCAGCACCGAGCCGGTGCCGGGAGGGCGGACCACGTCCCCGGTGCACGTGCCGGTGCTGCTCGACCGGGTCACCGACCTGCTCGCCCCGGCCTGCGCCGCCGACGGCGCCGTCCTCGTCGACGCCACCCTCGGCCTGGCCGGGCACTCGCTGGCCCTGCTGCGCGCCCACCCGGGGCTGCGGCTGGTGGGCCTCGACCGCGACCCCGACGCCCGCGCCGAGGCCACCCGCCGGCTCACCGACGCCGGCGTCGCCGACCGGGCCACCGTCGTCCCCGCCGTCTTCGACGAGCTGCCCGAGGTCCTCGACCGGCTCGGCCTGACCGAGGTGCAGGCGGTCCTGTTCGACCTCGGGGTGTCCTCGCTGCAGCTCGACCGCCCCGACCGCGGCTTCAGCTACGCCGCCGACGCCCCGCTGGACATGCGGATGGACCCGTCGGCGCCGCGCACCGCCGCCGACGTCGTCAACACCTATCCCGCCGCCGACCTCGCGCGGGTGCTGCGCGTGTACGGCGAGGAGCGCTTCGCCACCCGCATCGCCCAGGCCATCGCCCGCGAGCGCGAGCGCGCCCCGTTCACGCACACCGACCGGCTGGCGCACCTGGTGCGCGACTCGATCCCCGCCGCCACCCGCCGCACCGGCGGCCACCCGGCCAAGCGGACCTTCCAGGCGCTGCGCATCGAGGTCAACGACGAGCTCGGCGTGCTGGAGCGGGCGCTGCCGGCCGCGCTCGACGCGCTCGCCGTCGGCGGCCGCATCGCCGTGATCACCTTCCACTCCCTCGAGGACCGCATCGTCAAGCAGACCCTCGCCGCCGGTGCGGTGGACCGCACGCCGCCCGGCCTGCCGGTGCCCCTCCCCGAGATGGGCCCGACGCTGCGGCTGCTGACCCGCGGCGGCGAGGCGCCCTCCGAGGCGGAGGTCGCGGCCAACCCGCGGGCCGCATCGGCCCGCGTGCGGGCCGCCGAGCGCATCCGGCGGGCCGCGTGAGCGCCGCGGCGGCACGCACGCCGTGCCCGACGGGGAGGACGACGCACGGGCCGCGGACGCGGCCGACCAGCCACGGTGAGGAGGCCGCATGAGCGCCACCGCCCGCGCGGCGGGGAACCCGTCCGGGGACCGCCCCGGCCGCCGGACCCCGCCCCCGCTCTCCGCCGTCCGCCCGGCCCCTCGGGCTGCCGGCGAGCGGCCGGCGGCGGAGCGGTCCACGACCGGTGAGCGGCCGGTCGCCGGGTCGCGCACCGCGCGGACCGTCACCCCGGCGCCCGCGCGCCCCGGCCGCTCCCACACCGCCCCCGTGCGCACCGGCTCGCTGCGGAGCCGCACCGCGGCCCGCCCGACCCAGGACGCCGACCCGGCGCCCCGGACCGCCTCCGGCTCGCCGGCGTCCCGCCTGCGCAGCGCGGTCGGCGCCCACCGTGCACCCTTCGTGCTGCTCGTCGTCACCCTGCTGGTGGCCACCACGCTGGGACTGCTGTTCCTCAACACCGCCATCGCGGTCAACTCGCTCAAGGCCACCCAGCTCGCGGCCGCCAACGAGGACCGCGCCCAGCAGGTGCAGCGCCTGGAGCAGCAGGTGATCGCGGGTG
>DASQXT010000098.1:0-23772 GCA_035639575.1 Geodermatophilus sp. | reverse complement strand
TCCTGCGCCGCTCGCCGCGCCCGGCCTGACGCGGTGTGCGGCGCCTGCGGCACCGGCCGGGCCACCGCGCCGTGGGAGGACGTCCTGGCCGGGGCCGGTCCCGCGGAGCGGGCCGCCCGGGCCGGTGCCGCCGGCCGGCTGCTGACCGGCCGGCGGCTGCGGGTCACGCCCTGGCGCGGCGGCTACCTGCTGGCCACCGCGACCGGTGCCAGCCGCCCGGTGGCCTCGCTCGACGAGCTCTGGGCGGCCGTCGGGCGGCACGGCCCGCCCCCGGGCGAGCAGCGCTGGGCCCGGGCACCCGTGCCCTCCGGGTGGGACCGGCAGGCGGCCGTCGTGTGGGTCTCGGCCGCGGCCCGTGCCGGCACGCTCACCGCGGCGGCGCTGCCCGGCGGTGTGGTGGAGTTCCGGGACGGCGGCGCGGCGCACGTCGTCCCCACGTCCGGGACGGCGGACGTCGGCGTCCTCGGGCCGGAGCCGGAGGCCGCCCTCGCCGACCTCCTGGCGTTCGCCGGCCGGCCCTGACCGACGATGGCACGGACCCGACGCACCGATCGAGGAGCCGCCCCATGCCCGCCCCCGGGACCCCGCTGGACCAGCTCGGCTTCCTGACCATCGGCACCTTCGACCCGGCCGACCCCGGCCCCGGGCACGAGGCGACCCTCGCGATGGTCGAGCTCGGCGAGCAGCTCGGGTTCGACAGCGCGTGGTTGCGCCACCGGCACCTGCAGCCGGGCATCTCCTCGCCGGTCGCCGTCCTCGCCGCACTGACCCAGCGCACCCGCCGGATCCGGCTCGGCACCGCCGTCACGCCGCTGGCGTGGGAGAACCCGCTGCGGCTGGCCGAGGACCTCGGCACCGTCGACGTCCTCTCCGGTGGGCGGCTCAACCCGGGCGTCAGCGTCGGGCCGCCGATGCACTGGGACGACGTGAAGGGCGCCCTCTACCCCGACACCGCCGACCGCGAGGACTTCAGCTACGCGCGCGTGGAGCGGCTGCTGCGGTTCGTCCGCGGCGAGCGGGCGTCGACCTTCGTCGGCCGCGAGGGCGTCGTCGAGGAGTGGTCCGACCGGGTGCAGCCGCAGTCCCCCGGGCTGGCCGGCCGGATGTGGTACGGCGGGGCCAGCCTGCGCTCGGCGGCCTGGGCGGGCGAGCACGGCATGCACTTCCTGACCTCCAGCGTGGTCAAGGCCGAGGAGTCCGAGGACTTCGCCGAGGTCCAGGCCTCGCACGTGCAGGCCTTCCGGGCGGCCAACCCCGCCGGCCGGGTCTCCCAGGGGCTGGTGGTCATCCCCACCGACAGCGCCACCCCCGATCAGCGGGCGCGCTACTCCGCCTACGTCGAGGCCCGCACCCCGCGGACGACGGCACCCCAGGGCCCCGCCCGGATGCTCTTCGCCCGCGACCTGCTGGGCGGCTCCGAGGAGATCGCCGAGGCCCTGTACGCCCACGCCGGCTTCCGCGAGGTCACCGAGGTCGTCTTCGCGCTGCCGTTCGACTTCGCCCCCGCCGACTACGAGCAGATCCTCACCGACGTCGCCACGCGCCTCGGCCCGGCGCTGGGCTGGCGCCCCGGCGGCTGAGCACACCGGGCGTCGCGCGCCGGTGGCCCGTTCGGGCGACCGGAACGGGCCGTGGGTGCGCAGTACTGCTGGTGGCGCCGCCTCCGCGGCGCCACCGCCTCACGCCATCTCGGGGACGTGCAGGTGGGCCATCGCGAGGTCGAACTCCTCGACCTCGGTGATCCTCGCGCCCATCGCCCGGCCGGACTCCTCACGGAGCGCGGAGGCCTGCTCCCGGGCCCGCTCCATGGCGGCCCGGTCCTGGTAGGTCACGGCGACCACGCCGCGGTGACCGGGCCGGTCGACCAGCAGGCTGACGCTGCAGAAGCCGGGCAGGTCCTCGATCCTCGACACCTGGCTCATCCGGAAGGTGTCGACCATCCCGTCGACGTGGCCCGCCGGGACGTCGAGCCAGACGCACCGGACGCACGCCGCGTCCCCCGCCGGCCGGGACCGGTGCAGGACGGCGATCTCCCACTCGTCGATGTCGACGGCATCGGCGCGGAGCACCTCGGCCACCTGCCTCCGCAGCTCGCCGATCTGGTCGGTGCTGGCCCGCATCGCGTCCTCGTTCGCCCACGCGGACGTGAGGATGCACCGCCCCGCCTCGGGGTCGGCCAGCATCGACATCCCGATGCAGCCCTCCATCCGCTGGATGGCCGGCCAGAGGTCGCTGCGGGTGAACGCGACCCCGTCCTCGACGGCGCGCGGGTCGCCGCGGACGGTGGTGGTCCTGGCGTACATGACCGATCTCCTCCCTGGCGGCGCCGGGCGGCACCGCACGGAGGGGAATGTCCTCGCTCAGACGGGGGTGGGCGGGGTCCGGGACGTCCCGGCGGACCGGGCGCGGCGCGTGCGGACCGTGTGCACGCCGCCGGGCACGCATCCGGCCCAGCCGCCGACCGGGTGCGGAGGCGACCTAGTCCACGTCGGCGCCGGGGGCGACCGGCACGTCCAGCCGCACCTCGCCGGCGTGCTCGAAGGTGAAGGTGACCGGGACGGTGTCGGTGGTCTCGATCGGATCGGTCACCCCCTCCAGCTGCATCCGGATGTTGCCGGTGGTGCCGTCGACCTGACCTCCGGCCGGCAGGGCGATGCCGTCGGGGCTCGGCACGCCCAGCTCGGCGAGCAGCTGCACGGACGCCGCGGCCGGCGTGGTCACCCGGAGCAGGTCGTCGTCCTGCTGCGCGTTGTTGGTGAGGACCGCCCGCAGCGGCGCGGACCCTCCGGCCTCGATGGTGCCGTCGGCCTCGATGAAGACGTCGTCCAGCGACACCTCGCCGACCGTGCCGTCGACGCCCGCGACGTCCGGGGTCTCCTGGGCCGTCTCGGCCTCCTGCCCGGCGTCGCAGCCACCCAGGACCAGCAGGCCGACAGCCGCACCCGCGGCGAGGGAACTCAGTCGCACGACAGCAGAGGATCCCGCTGTGCCCGGCCCGGCACCAGGGGCGAGGGTCCCGGACGAGCACACGCAGCGGGGGCCGTCCGCCCCTGAGCGCAGCGACCCACCGGGGACGCGCGGGACCGGGGCGGCGGGCGTCGTCGCGAGGGCCGCACCGCCCGGGGTCCTCCCCATCATGGCCCGGTGGTCAGCGGAACGGACGTCGCTGCCGGGCGCAGTGCGGGACAGCGCGCGCACCGGCTGGCCAAGCTGGAGGCGCTGCGGGCCCGGGGCACCGCCGCCTACCCCTACCGCTGGCCCCCGGACGCCACCGCCGCCGGCATCCGCGCGGCCCACCCGGACCTGGCCCCCGACGTGCGGACGACGGACCGCGTTCGGGTCGCCGGCCGGGCCGAGCTCATCCGCCGGCAGGGCTGGCTGACCTTCGCGACGCTGCGCGACCGGACCGGCGCCATCCAGCTCTACGTCGACAGCTCCGTCCTCGGTCCCGAGCGGCACGCCGAGTTCGACGACGTCGACCGCGGCGACTGGATCGGTGCCGAGGGCACCGTCATGACCACCCGGACCGGCGAGCTGTCGGTGTGCGTCGAGGACTTCGCCGTCCTCGGCAAGGCGCTGCACGCGCCGCCGCCCGAGCACGCCGGGCTGACCGACGTGGAGACCCGCTACCGGCAGCGCTACGTCGACCTCGAGGTCAACGAGCGCACCCGGCAGGTCTTCCGCATCCGGCACGCGGCGGTGCGGGCGATCCGCCGGCACCTGGAGGACCTGGACTTCACCGAGGTCGAGGGGCCGGTCCTGCAGACCATCCAGGGCGGGGCCAGCGCGCGGCCGTTCGTCACCCACTCCAACGCGCTGGACCTCGACCTCTACCTGAGGATCGCCCTCGAGCTGCACCTCAAGCGGCTGATCGTCGGCGGCCTGGAGCGGGTCTTCGAGATCGGCCGCGTCTTCCGCAACGAGGGCGTCGACACCCGGCACAACCCCGAGTTCACGCTGCTGGAGGCCTACCAGGCCTTCGGCGACATCACCGACATGATGGAGCTGACCGAGGGGCTCGTCACCGCCGCGGCACGGGCGGCCCTCGGCGAGGACCTCACCGTCCACTACGCCGGCCACACCATCGACCTGGCCGCGACGCCGTGGCCCCGCAAGCGGTTCGCCGACATGATCGCCGAGGCCACCGGCGCCACCATGCACCCGGCCATGCCGATCGACGACGCCCGCGCGGTGCTCGACCGGCTGGGCATCCCCTACGAGGCCTCGTGGGGCGCCGGGCGGCTGATGAAGGAGGTCTACGACGAGAAGGTGCAGCACTCGGTCGTGGGGCCGGTGTTCTGCGTCGACTACCCGCGCGAGGTCTCGCCGCTGGCCCGGGTGCACCGCGACGACCCCGCGTACGTCGAACGCTTCGAGCTGATCGTCGCCGGCTTCGAGCTGTGCAACGCCTACTCCGAGCAGAACGACCCGGTCGAGCAGCTCGCCGCGTTCGAGGCCGAGGCGCGCGCCAAGTCCCACGGCGACCCGGAGGCGGGGGACGTCGACCTGGACTACGTCCGCGCGCTGGAGTGCGGGATGCCCTGCACCGGCGGGCTGGGCATCGGCATCGACCGGCTGGTCATGCTGCTGGCCGGCGTCGACTCGATCCGCGAGGTCATCCTCTTCCCGACGCTGCGCCCCGAGGTCCCCGGCACCGGCCCGGACGGCGCGGTGCGCCCGCTGGTCGCCCCCACCCCGCTGCCCGCCGGCAGCACGGCCGGCCCGGACGCCGCGGGGACGGCGGACGGTTCGGTCGTCGCGCTGCCGTCGATGGCCCCCTCCTCCGAGCCGGTCCCGCCGCCCCCGTCGACGGCGCCGCTGCACGCGCTGGCCGTGCGGGTGCTCGCCGGGCTGACCGCGCTCTCCGGCGTCCTGCAGCTGCTCACCGCGCTGCCCGTGGTGCACCAGCGGCTCCTCGGCCGGGGGACGGCGTTCGGCCCGCTGTGGGTGCCGGTGACCGGCACGGTCGCGTCGGTGGTGGTGGGGCTGCTGCTCCTGCTGCTGTCCGGCCAGCTGGCCCGCCGCAAGGTCCTGGCCTGGCGGCTGGCGGTGCTGCTGTTCGTGGTGGGAGCGATCGCGCACGTGGTCAAGGGGCCGCACCTGGTCGCCGTGGCGCTGTGCCTGGCGCTGCTCGCCGGGCTGGTGCGGTACCGGGCGGCGTTCCGGGCGCCGGCCGATCCGCCGTCCCTGCTGCGCCTGCTGCGGTTCGTCCCGCTGTACCTGGCCGCGGTGCTGCTGTTCGGCCTGGCCGCGCTGTGGGCCGAGCGGGGTCGGGTCGACCCGCCGCTCACCCTCCTCGGGGCGCTGCAGACCGTGTTCGCCGGGCTGGTCGGCCTCGACGGCCCCTACCGCTACGGCTCGCGGTTCTTCGCCGCGTTCTACCCCGCGGCCCTGCTCGCGCTGGGGGTGGTCGGCCTGGCCGCCCTGGCCGTGCTGCTGTTCCGCCCGCTGGCCGCGGCCCGCCGTCCGCACACCGAGGAGGACTGGGCGCACGCCGAGCGGCTGGTGCACACCTACGGCTGGGACACCCTCGCCTACTTCGCCCTGCGCGACGACAAGACGTTCTTCTTCTCCCAGGACGGCGAGGCGTTCCTCGCCTACACCTACCTGGGCGGCTACGCGCTGGTCTCCGGCGACCCCATCGGCGCCCGCGAGTCGGTGCCGCGGGTGCTCGACGAGTTCCTCGCGATGTGCGACGCGCGGGCCTGGGCGCCGGCCCTGCTGGCCGCCCGCGAGGCGAGCATGCCGCTGTACGCCTCCCGCGGGTTCAGCGCGTTCTACCTGGGCGACGAGGCCGTCATCGACTGCCGCCGGTTCACCCTCGAGGGCCCGGGCCGCAAGAGCCTGCGGGCCGCCGTCCGGCGGGTCGGGCGGACCCACCGCTTCCGGCTGGTCGCCGAGACCGACGCCCCGCCGGCGCTGGTCGACCAGCTCAACGCGATCAGCGCCCGCTGGCGCGGCAAGCACCCCGAGCGCGGCTTCACCATGTCGCTGTCCCAGGACGTCCGCGGCGCCGGCGCCGACCCCGGGTTCCTGCTGTGCGTCGCGGAGGACGCCGAGGGCAGGCCCGGCGGCTTCCTGCGCCTGGTGCCCGCCTACGGGCCGTCGTTCGGCTACACGCTGGACCTGATGCGGCACGACCCCGATGCGCCGAACGGCATGACCGAGTTCCTCATCGCCTCCACCGCGACCGCCCTGGGCGCCCGCGGCGTGGCCCGGCTGTCGATGAACTTCGCGATGTGGGGGCGGCTGTTCGCCGACGACGTCCCGTTCACCCCTGCCCAGCGCGCGGCCCGCTGGGCGGTCGGTGCGCTCAACCCGTTCTTCCAGATCAAGTCGCTGCACGACTTCAACGCCAAGTTCGACCCCGAGTGGCTGCCCCGCGTGCTCGCCTACCGGCGCCGCGCGGACCTGCCACGGGTGGGGCTGCGCTACGCCGGCGCGGAGGGCTTCCTGGCCCTGCCCGGGCTCGGCGAGCTGCTCGTGCCCAGGGCCGTCGGCGGCGTGCCCGCGCCGTCGGCGCCGGAGCGGCGGTCGGCGGCGTGACCCGGCGGGGCGGCACCGTCCGCCTCGGCGTCCTGTCGCTGGCCATGGTCAACATCGCCTCGATCGTCAGCGCCCGGAACCTGCCGGTCATGGCCGAGTACGGCTGGTCGATGCTCGCGCTGTTCGCGCTGTCGATCGGCGTGTTCCTGGTGCCGGTGTCGATGGCCGCCGCCGAGCTCGGCACCGCCTGGCCGCGCGAGGGCGGCGTGTACGCCTGGGTCAAGGAGGCGTTCGGCGGCCGGACCGGGGCGCTGGCGGTGTGGTGCGACTACGCCGAGAACGTCGCCTGGTTCCCCACCGTGCTGTCGTTCATCGCCGCCTCGCTGGCCTACGCGTTCGACCCGGCGCTCGCGAACGACCGCTTCTTCCTGGTCGCGGTCATGCTCGCCGTCTTCTGGGGCACCACGGCCGCCGCGCTGGGCGGTGTGCGGACGTCGTCGGTGATCGGCGCGGTCGGCACGATCGCGGGCTCGATCCTGCCCGCCGTCCTCGTCGTCGCTCTCGGCGCGGCGTTCCTGCTGCGCGGCGACGCCTCCGAGATCCCGTTCTCCGCCGGCGCGCTGGTGCCGGACGTGCGGCTGGAGAACGTGGCCTTCCTCGGCGGGGTCATCCTGCTGTTCACCGGCATGGAGATGGCCGGCTTCCACGCCCGGGAGACCGCCGACCCCGGCCGCACCGTGCCCCGGGCGATCGCGCTGGCCGTCACCGTCACCGTCACCTTCTCCGTGCTCGGCTCGCTGTTCATGGCGTTCGTCGTGCCGCAGCGGGAGATCAGCCTGGTCTCCGGGACGATGGAGCTGTTCTCCACCGTGCTGCGGCGGCTCGACATCGAGTGGCTGCTGGCGCCACTGGCCGTCGTCGTCGCGCTCGGCGGGGTCGCGCACCTGACGCCGTGGGTGCTGGGGCCGGCCAAGGGCGTCGGCGCGGTGGCCCGCGAGGGGCTGGCCCCGGCGCGGCTGGGCCGGGTGAACGGCAACGACGTCCCCGTGGCGCTGCTGGTCGTGCAGGCGGTCGCGGGGTCGGTGTTCGCGCTGCTGTTCGTGCTCGTGCCCAGCGTCAGCACCTCGTACTGGATGCTGTCGGCGGTGACCGCGCAGGTCATCGTGACCATGTACGCGCTGGTGTTCGCCGCGGTCATCCGGCTGCGGCACACGCAGCCCGACGTCCCCCGCCCGTACCGCATCCCTGGCGGGCTGCCCGGCGTCTGGCTCGTCGGCGGCGTGGGCCTGCTCGGCTGCGTCGTCTCCTTCCTGCTCGGCTTCGTGCCCCCCGACCAGCTGAAGACGGGCAACCCGGTGGTCTACGTGCTGCTGCTCGCGCTGGCGACCGTGGTGCTGTCGCTGCCGCCGTTCGTCTTCGCCCTGCTGGAGCGTCGGCGCAGCGCCGTCCCGGGGTGACCCCCACACTCGGGAGGGTGCACGACGAGGGGAGGACGCGTCGCGACCCGATCGCCGCGCGGCTCGACCGGCTGCTGCTGGGGGGCAACCGTCGGTACACCCGGGCGGAGGTGGCCCAGCTGGCCGGGCTGCCGCCGGACCGCTTCCGGCGACTGTGGCACGCCCTGGGGTTCGCCGAGGCCGCCGCCGACGACGTGGTGTTCACCGACGAGGACGTCGCCGCGCTGCGCACCCTGTCCGACCTCGCCGGCGCCGGGTCCGTCGGCCCGGGCACCGAGGCGTCCTTCGCCCGTGCGCTGGCGCAGCCGCTGGCCCGGCTGGCCGACTGGCAGGCTCCCCTGCTCACCGGCGCCCTCGGCCGCGACCGCGCGGGGCAGCCCGACCAGCCGGGCGGCCCGTCCCCGGACGAGCCGCCGGCGGCCGACGCGCTGCTGTCGCGGCTGCGCGAGGTGCAGGACCACGTGTGGCGCCGCCACCTGGCCGCCGCGGTCGAGCGGGCGCCGACCGCACCGCCCGGCGACGAGATCCGCGAGCTGGCCGTGGGCTTCGCCGACCTGGTCGGCTACACCACCCGCACGCGCGGCATGAGCGGCGCCGAGCTCGGCGTCATGGTCGAGGACTTCGAGGCGACCGCCGCCGAGGTCGTCGCGCGCGGCGGCGGGCGGGTGGTGAAGACCGTCGGCGACGGCGTGCTGTTCACCGCGACCGACCCGGCCGCCGCGGCGGAGATCGCGCTGTCGCTGCCGGAGCGGTGGGCGGCCGGGGACCGGCCGCCGCTGCGGGTCGGGCTGGCGCACGGCCGGGTGCTCACCCGGCTCGGGGACGTGTACTCGTCGGTGGTGAACCTGGCCAGCCGGCTGACCACGGTGGCCCGCGCCGGCAGCGTGCTCGTCGACCGCGAGCTGGCCGCCCGGCTGCGGCGGCACCCCGGCTACCGGATCGAGCCGCTGCAGCGCCGCTCGGTGCGCGGCTTCGAGGACCTGCAGCCGTGGCTGGTCAGCCGCAGCGACGCCGACGAGGAGCCGCGGCCCCGCCCGGACCCGATGGTCGGTGAGCGTGCCGACGACGTCCCCGACCGTCCCGGCCGTCGGCCCGGCTGAGCCCCCGGGTCGACGGTGGACCGCTCGCCGGCGGCCTCCCGTCCCACATCGGCCACCGTGGAATTCCTCTGGACGTCGGTGCGGAGCCGCTACCACGACCGTCCGTGCTGGACCCGCGAGCCTCTGGTGCGCGGCCGCAGTGGCCCTCTAGGTTCGCCTTCCGCTGGGAAGGGGTGGCGTCATGGCGGTCTCCGAGGTGCGTTCTCCCTCTCCGTGGCTGGCCTTCACGGGCCTGCTGCCGGTCGTGCTGATGGTGCCGATCCTGATCGCCCACGCGTACGCCGCCGGGGTGGTCGTCGCGGTGGTGGGCTGCGTCGGTGTCATCGCCTACCACCTCGTCCGGGGCCAGGGGATCACCAGCCTGGACGTGTTGGCACTGCTGTTCGCGGTCGTGAACGTGGTGCTCTACTTCGGGCTGGGCAACACGTGGCTCATCGGCCACGTCGCGATCGTCTTCTACACGCTGCTGGCGCTCCAGTCTGCGGTCAGTCTGTTCCGGGGTGACCCCTGGACCATGCAGTTCACCCGGCGTGTCGTGCGTCCGGAGTTCGTGGCCGACCCGCGTTTCCGCCGCATGAACGTGCTCACCACGGTGGTGTGGGCCGTGGCCTTCGTCGCGTGTGACGCCCTGTCGATCCTCGTGCACGGTGCCGCTGGGACCTGGTTGCCGTTGGTGGTGCTGGCCCTGGCGGTGGTCGTCTCCCGCGTCAGCGCTCGCCTGTACGTGAGGGCGACCATGCCCGATGCCGATGAGCGGGCCGCCACGGTCGGCTGAGCGGGTCGTCGATCCCTCGCCGCCACTCCGCACGAGCACCCTGCACCGCCTCGACGGACGACCGAGGCGCGTGATGGCCGGTAGCCGGTGTTGGCGCCGTCGCGGATCCATCGCGGTCGCGTGCGTCCACCCGACGGGCGATCGCCAGGTCGGTCTGGCGGCTCCCGGGGACGACGTCCCGTGCGGTACCGACCCGTCCCCGTGTCCGCCGTGCTCAGACGGGGACGGGTGCGGCGTCCCGCGCCGCGGCACGGGCCAGCGCGACCGTCGCGGCGACCATGACCACGACGAGGACGCCGATGAGCGCCCACTCCAGCCCGTTGGCCCGCAGCCGCTCCCCCAGCACCCCGATGCCCAGCGCGACGGCGATCACGGGCTCCCCCACCGTCACCGCGGGCAGTGACGCCTCGAGGGCGCCGGCCTGGTAGGCCGACTGCTGCAGCAGCGTGCCGCCGCCCATCGCGAGGGCCAGCAGCCAGGTCTCCCAGCTGGTGAGCAGGGCGAGCAGCCCGTCGTCGAGCAGGCTCACCACGCCCTTGGTCAGCGCCGCCCCGACGCCGTAGGCCACCCCCGCGGCGACGGCCAGCAGCACCGACCGCGCCGTCCCCCGGCGGACCGCCGCACCGACCAGGCAGCCGCCGAAGAGCAGGCCGAGGAGCACCAGCGCCGGCAGCCACGGCCGCCAGCCGGCGCGGTCGACGCCCGCGGTGGGCTCCCCCACCACGGCGAAGACGGCCAGGGCGAGCACGAGCAGCGCCGCCCAGACCCAGTCCGAGCGACGCAACCGCCGGCCGCCCCAGCGGGCGCCCAGCGGCAGCGCGACCAGCAGGGTCGTGACCAGCAGCGGCTGCACGAGCAGCAGCGAGCCCAGGCCCAGCGCCGCCGCCTGCGCGGCGAACCCCGCCGTGTCGCAGAGGGTCCCCGTCCACCACCGCGGGCTGCGCGCCAGCGCGAGCAGCAGCCGGCCACCGCCGGCCTGCCCCTGGGGGACGTCGGCGGCCGACTGCTGCTGCACTGCCGAGGCGACCGCGAACAGGACGGCGGCGAGCAGGGCGAGGGCTGCGGCCAGTCCGTCCACCGCGCCATGCTGCCGGGCCGCGTCCGCCTCGGGAAGCCCGTCGGGGAGCGGGTCCACGACCGGCCGGCGCGGCAGCCAGCTAGGGACCGAGCTCCTCGACCGGGCTGCCGGTCGCGTCGGGCACCCAGCCGCCGCCGTCGGTGCGTGCCCAGGCCTGGCCCGGACGCAGCAGCTCCACCCGCGCCCCGCCGTCGACGGTGCGGTGCGCGACCCGCCGCTCCCAGCGGTCGCCGGGGCCGTCGTCCCCCGGCGCGCGGACGGCCAGGCCGACGGCCAGCACGCCGTCGTCGTCCAGCACCACCGCCCCGGGGTCGGCCGCCGCACCGGGTGCGGCGACGGTCCAGGTCACCTCGCCGGACGGGCCCAGGGGCTGCTCGTACGTGCGGTCCCCGACCCGCAGGTAGGCGACGGCGGAGTCTGCCCCGGCAGGGACGGCGAGCCGCAGCCGGAGGGTCACCTGGGGACCGGCGTCCACCCGCAGCGGCTCGACGACCGGCGGGCCGTCGTCGTCCTGCGACAGCCGGTACGCGGAGCGGTCCGGGAAGCGCGCGACCAGCGCGAGGTCGGCGGCGCCGCGCTGCTCGGCGTAGAGCACCGGCTGCTGCAGCGACGGGTCGTTCTGCAGGAACGGCGTGTCGCTCTCGAAGCCCAGGTCGCCCCGCTCGGGCAGGAACAGCAGCGCGTCGTCCAGATCGGCGTCCTCGACGACCCGCTGCACCGCCCGGTACTGCGCGGTCACCTCCCGGTTGCCGGCCACCGGGCCGGGCACGGCCAGCGCGGTGAGCCCGACCATCGCCACGACGGCCACGACGGCCCAGGACCGCCTGCGACGCGCCACCTCGGCCAGGCCGGCGGCGCCGAACAGCACCAGGGGGACGACGACCGGGAGCCAGTAGAAGGGGCCGAACAGCTCCAGGCCCTCCCACTGCGCGCTGATCGCCCACGGCCCCCAGAACGGCAGGTAGCCCAGGGGCACCACCACGGCCAGCGCCGCGACCGCCCAGCGGACCGTGCCGCGCGTCCGGACCAGGCCGAGGACGGCGAGCGCCACGAGCACGACCCCACCGGCCACCCAGCCCGGCGTCGCGACGAGGTTGGCCAGCAACCCGGTCACACCGTCGGCGGCCGTGAAGTGCACCGTGTACTGCGGGAAGACGCCACGGTCGCCGAAGCCGAAGGTGTCCTGCGGGCCGGTGACGGTGAACGGCAGCCGGAGCGGCCCGCCGACCACGAGGGCGTTGTAGACCAGCGTCAGCGCCAGCACCGGCACGGCCCCGGCGGCGACCCGGAGGACGAGGCCGGGGCGGGAGAGGCCACCGCGTTCCCGGGCCAGCAGGACGGCGAGCGCGAACGGCGCGACGGTGAGCAGCGCGTCGAAGGGCCGGGCGAAGGCGGCGACCGCGGCCACCGCGCCGCCCGCGACCAGCCGCGGCGTCGAGCCCAGCCGCGCCCCCGACAGCAGCAGGACGGCGGCGCCCAGCCCCAGCCCCAGGGCGGGCAGGTACGGCAGGAAGGTGCCGCTCTGCACCACGACGACCGGCGAGAGCGCGAACAGCGCGCCGGCGGTGAGGGCGACGGCGCGGTCGCGCAGCACCTCGGCGGCCAGCAGCGCGACGAGCACCGCGGCCGCCGCGGCGCTGACCGCCAGGGCCGCGCGCGGCGAGCCGGTGAGCAGGTCGCCGGCCGCGATCACGGCCGGCCAGGGCGGCGTGTACTTCAGCACGATCCGGTCGCCGACCACGGCCGAGGCCCAGGGCCGGAACGCGTCGTGGTCGGCGGGGAGGGTGACTGCGCCGGTCTCGAGCAGCCGGGCCATGGCGACGTAGACCGAGTCGTCGCGGTTGAGCGAGTAGAGCGGGAACAGCGTCAGGTCGGTCAGCACGGCCAGGGCCCCGGCGACCAGCGCGAGGACGGCGAGCGCCGCCCGCCACCTCCCCGCCGTCATCGAGGACGAGTCTACGGAGCGGCTACCCGGCCGTGTGCACGGTGGCCGCGGCGAGCAGGCCCAGGCAGTTCGTGGCCAGGTGCAGCAGGGCGGGGGCGAGCAGGCTGCCGCTGCGCAGCCGCAGCTCGGCGAAGAGGACGCCGGCGGCCGCGGTGCCCAGGCAGGCCAGCGCCACGGCGCCGGTGCGCGCCAGCGGTCCGCCCGCCAGGTCGTTGGCCGCCAGCGCCCCGAGCGTCGGCCGGACGTGCCAGAGCCCGAACAGGGCGGCGGACACCCCGGTCGCCCCACGCCGGGGCAGCAGCCGGCCCAGCGTCGCGAGCAGCACCCCGCGGAAGGCGACCTCCTCCCACAGGACGGTCCCGAGCGGGATCCGGATGAGCACCTGCCCGGCGAGCTCCCCGCCGCCCAGGCCGGACACCCGCGCGTCGCCCAGCAGCGGCCGGAGGGCGGGGACCGTCAGCGCCGTGCCGTAGCCGGCCGCGACCACCGCGGCGCACGGGCCGCCCCACCGCGCACCCGCCGCGAGCCGCCGGCGGTCGAGGCCGAGCTCGGTCCAGGACAGGCCGCTCGCGCGGGCCGCCGCCAGCAGGATCCCCGTCGCCGCGACGTTGACCACCACGTACGACCCGGGCCGGCCCGGGAGCCGGTGCACGACCAGGTTGTTCCAGGCGCCGAGCACGGGGACGAGCGCCACGGCGAGGACCAGCACCCTCCTGCGGTCGGCTGCGCCAGCATGCACGGATGCGGTGTTCCCGCTCCGCGCTCCGGCTCACCTGCGTCGCGGCGGCCGTCGGCTGCGCCGCCGCGGTCGCCGTCGCGGGCGAGCTGTCCGCGGGCGCGCTGCTCGCCGTGGCCGCCGCCGGTGCCGTCGTCACCGCGACGGCCCTGGCCCGGCACGCCGGCGCGGGGACGGCGCCGGTGGGCCGGCGCGGGCTGCCGTGGCTCGCGTGGCTGGGGGCGGCCGTCGACTGGGAGCTGGTCACCCTGGCCGACGCCGACCTGCCCACGCTCAGCGACCTGGCCGACCCGGTCCTCGCCCCGCCGGTGCTGCGCGGTGGCGCGACCCTCGCCTGGCTGGCGGCCGGGGCCTGGCTGGTCACCCGTCCCGGTCCACGGCGGCCGGGGTGACCGGCGCCGTCGGGTTCGCCGTCCTGCTGGTCGGCGCCCTCGCGCTGGAGGCCACCGCGCGGCGCGGCGCGGGACCGGCGACCGTCCCCGAGGCGATCGGCGCCGCCATGCGGACGACGCCGGGGCGGCTCGCGGTGCTGCTCGCCTGGCTGTGGCTCGGCGTGCACTTCCTCGCCCGCTGACGGCGTGTCGCCGCAGAACGGCCCCCGTCGGGGATCAGGCGGCGGACCGGCGGGTACCGCATGCCCACGCGGTCCGACGTGGCCGGTCCTGCTGCCCGGAGGTCGCCATGGCGAACCCGACCGTCGCCGCCCAGCTGGTCCGCATGCTCCGGGACGCCGGTGCCCGACGCATCTACGGGGTGGTCGGCGACAGCCTCAACCCGATCGTCGACGCCGTCCGGCACACCGAGGGCATCGAGTGGGTGCACGTCAGCAACGAGGAGGGCGGCGCGTTCGCGGCGGCCGCCGAGGCCCAGGTCACCGGGCAGCTGGCGGTGTGCGCCGGCTCCTGCGGACCGGGCAACACCCACCTGATCCAGGGGCTCTACGACGCCCACCGCAGCGGCGCCCCGGTGGTGGCGATCGCCTCGCACATCCAGTCGCAGGAGATCGGGATGGCCTTCTTCCAGGAGACCCACCCGGAGCGCACCTTCCAGGACTGCTCGTACTGGTGCGAGGTGGTCACGCCCAAGCAGATGCCGCACACCCTGCGCGTCGCGATCCAGACGGCGATCGGCAGGCGCGGGGTGTCGGTCGTCGTGCTCCCCGGTGACCTGGCGGCCGAGGAGTCCGGGGGCCCGACCGTGCCGACCGCGCTGGTGTCCCGGCCCTCGCCGGTGCGGCCGGTGCCCGAGCAGGTGCAGGCCCTGGCCGACGCGCTGAACGCCGCGCGCACGGTCACGCTGTTCTGCGGCGCCGGGTGCGCGGACGCGCACGACGAGGTCGTGGAGCTGGCCGGGCGGGTCCTGGCCCCGGTCGGGCACGCGCTCGGCGGCAAGGAGTGGATCCAGTACGACAACCCCTACGACGTCGGCATGAACGGGCTGCTCGGCTACGGCGCCGCGCACAAGGCCACCCACGAGGCCGACCTGCTCCTGCTGCTGGGCACGGACTTCCCGTACACCAACTTCCTGCCCCAGCGGCGGACGGCGCAGGTGGACGCCGACGCCGGTCACCTCGGCCGGCGCAGCCCGCTGGAGGTCGCCGTCCACGGGGACGTCGGCGAGACGATCCGGGCGCTGCTGCCGCTGCTGGAGCAGAAGACCGACCGCCGGTTCCTCGACTCGATGCTCCGGGAGCACGCCGAGGCGCTGGAGAAGGTGGTCGACGCCTACACCCACCGGGTGGAGCGGATGCGGCCCATCCACCCCGAGTACGTGGCCGCGCAGCTCGACGACCTCGCCGCCGACGACGCCGTCTTCACCGTCGACACCGGGATGTGCAACGTGTGGGCGGCCCGCTACCTGACCCCCAACGGCCGCCGCCGCGTCATCGGGTCCTTCCGGCACGGCTCGATGGCCAACGCCCTGCCCCACGCCGTCGGCGCGCAGTTCGCCGCGCCGGGCCGGCAGGTGGTGTCGATGTCCGGCGACGGCGGCCTGGCGATGCTGCTCGGCGAACTGATCACCGTGCGGCTGCACCGGCTGCCGGTGAAGGTCGTGCTGTTCAACAACGCCTCGCTCGGCATGGTGAAGCTGGAGATGATGGTCGACGGCATCCCCGACTTCGAGACCGACCACGAGCCGACGAACTTCGCCGCGATCGCCGAGGGCGTCGGCATCCGGTCGATGCGGGTGGAGGACCCCCGCGACGTGCGCGGCACGCTGGAGAAGGGCCTGGCCGAGCCCGGTCCGGTGCTCATGGAGTTCGTCACCGACCCGAACGCGCTGTCCATCCCGCCGGCGATCACCGGCGAGCAGATCCGCGGCTTCGCGACGTCGGCCACCAAGCAGGTGCTCGGCGGCGGCGTCGGCAAGATGATCGACCTGGCCCGCAGCAACCTGCGCAACATCCCGCGCCCGTGACCGAGCCGGCCGGGGAGCGCCCGTGACCGAGCTCGCGAGGTCACGCATGGGCACAGCACGGTCCTCCGTCACGAGGCCGACGAGCGCCGGCGAGGAGAACTCGTGACGGAGTGGTGGCGGCGCGGGGCGGTCTACCAGGTCTACCCGCGGTCGTTCGCCGACTCCGACGGCGACGGGGTCGGCGACCTGCGTGGCCTGCGGGCGCACCTGGACCACCTCGCCGACCTGTCGGTCGCGGCGGTCTGGCTCTCGCCGGTGTTCCCCTCTCCCATGGCCGACTTCGGCTACGACGTCTCCGACCACTGCGACGTCGACCCGCTGTTCGGCACGCTCGCCGACCTCGACGACCTGGTCGCCGACTGCCACGCGTACGGCATCCGGGTGGTGCTGGACTGGGTGCCCAACCACACCTCCGACCAGCACCCGTGGTTCCGCGCCTCCCGGTCCTCGCGGGAGGACCCGAAGCGCCACTGGTACGTCTGGCGGGACGGCGCCCCCGACGGCGGGCCGCCCAACGACTGGCGCTCGGAGTTCGGCGCGGTCGGCCCGGCGTGGACCCACGACCAGCGCACCGGCCAGTGGTACCTGCACTCGTACACGCCGCAGCAGCCGGACCTGAACTGGGACCACCCGGAGGTCGAGGCGGCCATGCACGACACGATCCGGTTCTGGCTCGCCCGCGGCGTCGACGGGCTGCGGATCGACGCGCTGCAGCGGCTGGCCAAGGACCCGCTGCTGCGCAGCAACGCCGGCTCCGGCCGCCGGCACGACCAGGACTGGGAGACCGCGCACGAGCGGCTGCGCGGCATCCGGCGGGTGGTCGACGAGTTCCCCGACCGGATGATCGTCGGCGAGGTGTACCTGCTCGACCTGCACCGCGTGCTGGCCTACCTCGCCGGCGGCGACCAGCTGCACCTGGTGCACAACTTCGTGTTCGTCCACCTGCCGTGGGACGCCCTCGCCTTCCGCACCGCGATCGAGGAGTTCGAGGCGCAGGCCGAGCCCGAGGCCTGGCCCGCCTGGTTCCTGGGCAACCACGACCACTCCCGCATCGCCACCCGCTACGACGACGGCGGGCACGGCCCGGCGCGGGCGCGCGCGGTCGCGCTGCTGCTGACTACGCTGCGCGGCACGCCGTTCCTCTACCAGGGCGACGAGCTGGGGCTGCCCGACGCCGTCGTCCCGCCGGACCGGGTGGTCGACGTCGACGGCCGCGACCCCGAGCGGGCGCCGCTGCCCTGGCGGCCACCGTCGGTCGCCGGCCCGGGAGCCGGGTTCACCACCGGTGAGCCCTGGCTGCCGCTGGTCGCCGACGCCGAGCGGCTGGGCGTCGAGCGCCAGGCCGCCGACCCGTCGTCCACCCTGTCCCTGGTGCGCCGCCTCGGCGCGCTGCGCGCCGCCTCCCCCGCCCTGCAGACCGGCCGGCAGCGCGTGCTGGACGCCGCGCCCGGCGTGCTGGCCTGGCTCCGGGAGGAGGGCGACGAGCGGCTGCTGGCCGCCGTCAACCTCAGCCTCGGGCCCCGCGCCCTCGCCCCGGGCGAGGAGGCCACCCTGCTCGTCTCCACCGACCCCGACCGGCCGGCCTCGGCGGTGCGCGACCTGGTGCTGCTGCCGGACGAGGCCGTCCTGCTGCGCCTGCACGGCGGCTGACCCGCTTGTCGGCGAACCACCGCTGGCACCACCATCGGCGGCACCACCATCGGCGCCGGTCGGGGGCCGCGGGCGCGGAGGGGGCGGGGTGGACATCGATCTCGAGATCCTGCCCGGCCTGTCCGACCGCCGGGCCGTCGTCGGCTGGATGGTCCTGGCCTTCCTGCTGACCTTCCTGGTCACCCGGTTCATCACCCGGGCCATCCGCACCGGCCGCGGCCCGTTCCGCGACGCCAGCATCGGCGGGGTGCACGTGCACCACGAGGTCTACGGCATCTTCCTGCTGCTGGGCGCCGGCACCCTGGAGTTCACCTATCGGCCCGGGACCCCGTGGCTCCAGGTGCTGGCCGTGGCGTTCGGGGCCGGCGCCGCGCTCACCCTCGACGAGTTCGCGCTCTGGCTGCACCTCGAGGACGTCTACTGGAGCCGGCAGGGCCGCAGCTCGATCGACGCCGTCCTGGTCGCCCTCGTCGTGGGCGGGCTGCTCCTCCTCGGCGCCAACCCGTTCGACGCGTACGACGCCGGTGGCGAGGCGGTCGTGTGGACGACGGTGGCCGTCAACCTGCTCTTCGCCCTGGCCGCGATCCTCAAGGGGCGGGTGGTGCTCGGCGTCGTGGGCGTCTTCGTGCCGCTGGTCGCGCTGGTCGGCGCCGTGCGGCTGGCCCGGCCGGCGTCGTTCTGGGCCCACCGGTGGTACCGGCCGGGCTCGCGCCGCCGGGTCCGCGCCGAGGCCCGCTACCCCGACGGCCGCCGGACCCGCTGGGACGCGCTGGTCGACCTGTTCGCCGAGGTGCCCCCGCGGCACGCCGGCCCGGGGGTCCCGGCCGCTCCCGGCGCGGCGCCCGCCCAGCGGCGGTGAGGCGCGGGGTCGCGCGGGGCCTGCGGGCCCTGGCGTGGGCCGGTGCGCTCGTCGGGTGCCTGCTGGTGTGGTGGGCTGCCACCCTCGCCGTCGCGGCCCTGACCCCCGTACCCGTCCTCTTCCTCGGGGCCGGGAGCGTCGCCGCCGCAGCCGCGTGGCTGCTCGCCTGCCGGGTCCTCGTGCGCGTGCCGGGGCGCCGGGCGGCTGCCCACCTCGTCGGCGTGCTGGCCCTCGCAGTGACCCTGGCGAGCGTGCTGCTGCCGCTGGGCGACCCGCAGCGGGCCCCGCGCCTGCCGCCCGGCGCCGGCACCTGGCGGCTGGAGGACGGCGCTCGGCTGGCGTACGGGGTCGTGCGCGGAGAGGACGGCGGCCGCGCGACGCCGGTGGTCGTCCTGCACGGCGGCCCCGGCGTGCCGGACACCGCCGGGCTGCTGGCGGCGTTCGGTCCGCTGGCCGCCGACGGGCACGACGTGTGGGCCTACGACCAGCGGGGCAGCGGCCGCTCCGCGCGCCTGGCAGACCCCAGCGGCTACACGACCACACGGGCGGTGGCCGACCTGGAGGCGGTACGCCGCCGGATCGGCGCCGAGCGGGTGGTCCTGGTCGGGCACTCCTCCGGCGCCCACCTCGCCGCGGCCTACACCGCCGCGCACCCCGGGCGCGTGGAGCGGGTCGTGTTCTCCTCTCCCGGCGGGCTCGACGAGCAGGGTCTGGGTGGCCGACCGCAGGAACGGCTCACGTCGGCGCAGCGGTGGCGGGTGAACCGGCTGCTCCTCCCGCCGCGGGCGGTGCTGGCGTACGCCCTCGTCCAGGTCGACCCCGCGGCCGCGCACGCCCTGGCCGGCGACGCCGAGGTCGACGCCCGCCAGGACCGGGTGCACGCCGCCCTCCGCCCCGCCCTGCACTGCCCCGGGCGGACCGCCCCGGCGCTGCACGGCCTGGGCTTCTACGCCAACCAGGTGCCGCAGTCCTGGCGGCGGCCGCCCGGGCCCGACCTGCGGGCCGCTCTGGCGGGCACCGACGTGCCGGCGCTGGTCGTCAAGGGGCAGTGCGACTACCTGGACTGGGCGTCGGCCACCGGCTACCTGGACGTGTTCGGCGACAGCCGGCTCGTCTACCTCCCCGGGACCGGCCACGACCTCTACGTCGACGCCCCGGCCGCCGTCGTCGGCGCCGTCCGCGCCTTCCTGGCCGGCGAGCCGGTCCCCGGGACCCTGGCCGACCCGCGCCGCCCCCCGGCCGGCTACCAGCCCTGAGGGCCGCGCCGCTACTGGGACCGCGCCCGCTACAGCTGGACGGCGACGGTGGCGGCCAGCTCGCGGACGGCCTCGAGGTCGGCCGGGCCGGGCGCGCCGGTGAGGCTCAGGGGTGCGGCGACCTGCTTCCAGCGCAGCGCGCCGGTGACCCGCTCGATGCTGCGCAGCGCGCCCGCGGTGTCGTCGTTGCCGTGCACGTACACGCCGTACGGGAGACCGACGGTGGCGTCCAGGCACGGGTAGTAGACGGTGTCGAAGAAGTGCTTGAGCGCCCCGGACATGTAGCCGATGTTGACCGGCGTCCCGAGCAGGACGCCGTCGGCGGCGAGCAGGTCCGCGGCACCGGCCGAGAGCGCCGGGCGCACCTCGAGCTCGACCTCCTCGACCAGCGCCACGCCCTCGTGCACCGCCTCGAGCACCACCTGCAGGGACGGCGAGGGCGTGTGGTGGACGACGAGCAGCCGGGGCACGCGGGCATCCTCCCGCGCCCGGTCAGGGGCGCAGCGCGGCGTAGACCTCCGCGGCGTGGTCGAAGACGGCGAAGTGCCCCTCGCCGACCAGCCAGTGCGCGGTGCAGCGGGGCAGCATCGCGGCCAGCACCCGGCCGAGCCCGGCGGGCACCTGCCAGTCCTGCGTGCCGTGCCAGACGTGCACGTGCTGCTCCACCGACGACAGCGGGAACCCCCACGGGCGGAACAGCAGCGCGCGGTCCTCGGCGAGCGGGGCCGCGCCGTTGCGCAGCCCCTCGGTGAAGGTCTCGGACAGGATGCGCCGCACCCCGGGACGGCCGAGCACCCGCCGGTCGGCCGGGTTGAGCCGCGCCTGCAGGTAGCGCGGGATCGCCGCCGGACGCAGCGCTGCCGGCGCGAACAGCGGCCGCAGCAACCCCGCCGCCGGCGACGGCCGGTGCGCGGCCGACCGCAGCCGCCGGGGCACCCACTGCGGCCAGGGCCACGGGACGTCGGGCGGCGGCGCCCCGCCGAGCACCCCGACGGCCCGCACCCGGGGGCCGAACGCGGCGGCGCACGCCAGCGCGTAGGCGGCGCCGCCGGACAGGCTGAGGACGGAGAACTCGCCGACGCCGAGGGCGTCGAGCAACCGCGCCACGTCGTCGGGCCAGTCGACCACCCGCCGTCCCGGCTGCGGGTCGGAGCGGCCGAAGCCCGGCCGGTCGGGGACGACGAACCGCACGCCCCAGCGCCGGTAGTCCTCGGGGTCCTCGACGTGGCGCTCCAGCCGGGAGCTCGGCGAGCCGTGGCAGCCGAGCACCACCCGGCCCGCCGGGTCGCCGTACTCGGCGTACGCCATCGCCCGCCCGTCGGGGAGCCGGATGCTGCCCTCCCGCGGTCCGGGTCGTCCGCCGTGGCCTGGTCGTTCGCGCATGCCCCGCCCCCTACCCGCCGACGGGCGTTCCGACCGTCCCCACCCCGCCACCTGCGCCCCTAGCCTGCGGCGGGTGCGCACCGACCGGGGTCTCGACCGGCTGATCACCTTCCTCGACGCCGTCGTGGCGATCGCCATCACGCTGCTCGTCCTGCCGCTGGTCGACGTCCTCCCGGACGAGGGTTCGACCGTGTCGCTCGGGGACCTGCTGGTCTCCGAACGCCGGCGCTTCTTCGCCTTCGCGCTGAGCTTCGCGGTGATCGCCCAGCTCTGGCTGGTCCACCACCGCATCGTCGAGCGGGTGGGCTCCTACGACCGGCCGTTCGTGCTGGTGAACCTGGTCTGGACGCTGACCATCGTGCTGCTGCCCTTCGCCACCGAGGTGGCGTCGGTCTACGACGACGAGCGCCTGGCGGTCGGCATCTACATCGGCACGATGACCGTGAGCTCGGCCTGCCTGACCCTGCTCACTCTTCTGCTCTTGCGCCGGCCGTATCTGCGCCGGCCCGGCGCCGACCCGGAGGAGGACGACCTGCCCAACGGCCTCGTCACCACGGGCATCTTCGTGCTGGCCCTCGTCGTCGGCGTCGCGGTGCCCCGCATCGGCTACCTCGCGCTGTTCCTGCTCTTCCTGACCGGCCCGGCCCTCCGGCTGCTCGGCCGCCGGGCGCGCTGAACCGGTCTCAGACCTCCTCGACGGCCAGCCGCCCCGCGGACCGCTCCACCAGCCCGACGACCACCACGGCGACGACGACGGCGGCCAGCGCGCCGACCACGACGGCGGCCGGCAGCTCCAGCACGACGTCCACGGCGGCGACGGCGGCCGCGACGACCGGCCACCACAGCCCGCGCCGCGCCCCCCGCTTGGACATCCCCACCTCGGTGACCGCGACCGACAGCAGGTAGACGACCACCCCGCCGGCCAGCACCAGCCGGGTGCCGGTCGGCACCTCGCCCTCGCCGCTCTGCACGACGGCCAGCTCCAGCCCCGCGCCGACGGTGGCCAGCGCCAGGGTCAGCGGCAGTTGCCCGAAGACGTACACGTCGTGCGAGTGGTCGCTGCGCTCCCCGCCCACCTCGCCGAGCAGCTGCTTGGCGCGGGCCCCGGCCAGGTCGAAGTAGCTCCACCACAGCGCCGCGGCCAGGACGAAGCCGAGTGCCGCGACCAGCAGTCCGGGACCGGTCCAGTGGGCGGAGTGCAGGCCGTGGGCGATGCCGGCCACCGACTCGCCGAGCACCAGGATCACGAAGAGCGCGAACCGCTCGGGCAGGTGCTCGACGTGCAGCGGGACGTCGGCCGACGAGCGGGTGGCCACCAGCGGCACCAGCACCTCGACCAGGACGGCGGCGGCCCACAGGGCGTACCCGACCGGCCGCGGCACCGCGAGGGACACCGCCCACAGCAGTGCCCCCATGACGGTGCCGATCATGTACAGCCGGGCGATCGGCCGGGCCCCGGCCACGTGCCGGTACGCGCGGAGGTACTGCAGCAACAGCGTCGCCCGCAGCACCAGCTGGCAGCCGACGAAGACGCCGTAGTAGGTGCCGGTCGCCTCGGTGGCGGTGGCGGCCATCCCGACGACGGCGGCCATGCTGCCGAGCTTGAGCAGCCGGTAGACGGCGTCGTCGTGGTCGAAGCGGTTGGCGTAGAGGGTCGAGCTCACCCACGCCCACCAGACCGTGGTGAACAGCCCGGCGAACACCAGCTCCCCGCGCCAGGTGACGTCGGCGCGGAAGTCGATGGCGAGCTCCGCGACGACGAGGACGAAGGCCAGGTCGAAGAAGAGCTCCAGGCGGGAGGCCGTGCGGTCGTCGTCGGTGCGCAGCTCCGGCGCGCGGACGAGGCCGCCGGTCAGCGCGCCGAGGACGGATCGGGGCGAGCTGCGGTCGGTCACGACGCTCCCTGGGGACGAGGGTCCCCGTCGACTACCCCGGCCCGGCGCTCCCACGCCGGGTCGCCGTCAGCGCCGGAAGTCGTGCGCCTCGTCGTAGCCGTAGTCCCCCGCGCCGTCGTCGCGGCGGCCGTCCGGCGGAGGGTGCGGGGCCTCGCCCGAGGAGCGGGGCCGACCGCCGGTCGCCTCGTGCGCGGGGTCGCGGCGCGCCGAGTCCTCGTGTGCCACGTCCTCGTGCGCCGTGTCGTAGCCGAGGTCTCCGGTGGGTTCGCGCGGGTCGGGCTCCATGTCGGCTCCTCCTCGCCGGGTGCGCCAGGGTGCCCATGCTCGACCCCCCGGCGGGAGCGCCACAAGGACCCCCGCGTGGCCCGGTCGTGCGGTCATGCCGCTCCTCTCCTCGGTGGGGCCCACCCTGCTCTCCCCTACCGACGAGAACGCTCCTCGGGATGTGACCGACGACGCCACCCGTTTTCACGGGCGCCCGTCGCGCCGGGCACGGGGCTCAGGTCCGCTCCGGACCGGACCCGGTGCCGATGACGGTGCGCACGGCGTACAGCTCGGGGAAGAACGTGCGGTCGAGGGCCCGGCGCAGGAAGCCCACCCCGGAGGAGCCGCCGGTCCCCGTCTTCGCGCCGATGGTCCGCTGCACCACGCGCAGGTGGCGGAACCGCCAGAGCTGCCAGTTGTCCTCGACGTCGACCAGGCTCTCGCAGGCCTCGTAGACCCCCCACGGCGTG
>DASQXT010000097.1:0-3597 GCA_035639575.1 Geodermatophilus sp. | reverse complement strand
AAGGCCGCCGTCGGCATCCTGCACCGCAAGAAGCTGGCCGCCGTCCCGCCCGGCGAGCGCGAGGCGCTGCACGCGCAGCTGGCCGCGGAGCACGAGCGGATCGCCGGCGGCGTGAACCGGGCCCTGCAGATCGGCGTGGTCGACGAGGTGGTCGACCCCGCGCGGACCCGGCGGCGGCTGGTAGCCGCCCTGGCGGCGACGCCGTCCGGCCGGGGCGCGCACGGCAACATCCCGCTGTGAGCGCACGCGACCGGGCCCGGCACCTCCGCGGAGGTGCCGGGCCCGGTCGTGGAGCGGGTGCTGGTCGTCCGGACGCCGCTTCCCCGACGACGTCCGGACGACCGGTCCGAGCCTACGACGAGAGGTGCGGGAACGCCGACCCGTCGTGGCCGGTTCGTGATGGACGACCCCCTGCTGCGGGGGACTCCGTCACACCACCTGGTGCAGCCAGGTCACCGGGCTGCCGTCGCCGGCGTGCCGGTAGACCTCGAGGTCGGCGTCCCAGGCGGCCCCGAGCAGCTCGTCGACGCCGTGCCGGAACGCCTCGATGGACGTGGCGTGGGCCGCGAGGTTGCGCAGCTGCTGCTCGCTGACGACGAGGTCGCCGTTGGCGCTCGTGGGCGCGCGGAAGACGCCGTGGCCGGGCACGTACGACATCCGCTCACCGTCGTTGCCGTAGCTGGCCTCTTCGGTGACCTCGAAGCGCAGCATCGGCCACGCGCGGAGCGCAGCGACGAGCTTGGCGCCCGTACCGGGAGCACCGGTCCAGGCGACCTCGGCACGGTAGGCACCGTGCGCCGCGGGCTGGTCGGCCCACGACAGGGAGACCGGCGCGCCGATGACGCGCTCGAGCGCCCACTCGACGTGCTGGCAGAGCGCCTTCGGGCACGCGTGCACGAAGACGACACCCTGGGTAGACCGTCGCTGCACGAGGCACCTCCATCGACTCGATCGGTCTCGTCTTCCCCAACGGACGATCGATTCGGTGACAGGCTGTGTTCGACGATCTCGGACCCGGGGTCCTGGTGACAGTGTGCACGATGGTCACCCGATCGCGCCAGTGCGGGCGTGACGGTTGCGTCCGGTGTGACGGGACGGTTCGGCGCTCGGCGCCTACGTGCAGGTCAGTGACGTACTGGCCGGTTCGGGCCGGTGATCCTCGATCCACCGCCACCCCACACGCCGTCCACAGGATCTCCCCTGCGGGTCCACAGGAGGTCACGGAATGAACGGGGCAGGGCCGGAATCTGCTCACGCTCGGTAGCTGGGAGCCGCGTGTCGGACCCGCCTCGGTTCAGGAGACGAGCGCGGAGACCCGGTTGCCGCCGGCGCCCTTGGCCCGGTACATGGCCTGGTCAGCGCGGGCGAGCACCTCGTGTCCCTCGTCGCCGGGCCGGACGTCGGTGACCCCGACGCTGGCGGTGACACCGGCGCCGGCACCGACCCGGGCCACGGCGTCGCGCAGCCGGCCGGCCAGGACCTCGCGCCGGCCCGCGTCGACCTCCGCCAGGACGGCGAACTCGTCGCCGCCGAGCCGGGCCACCGTGTCGCTCCCCCGCACCACGCTGCCCAGCGCCGCGGTGACCGCCCGCAGGACGGCGTCCCCGGCGGCGTGGCCGCTGCGGTCGTTGACGCCCTTGAAGCCGTCCAGGTCGACCAGGCAGACCACCCAGCCCTCCTCGGTACCGGCCGCGACACGGTCCAGCCGGTCGAGGAAGGCGCGGCGGTTCAGGCAGCCGGTCAGTGGATCGGTGGCCGCCAGCACGGCGGACGTGCGCAACAGCAACTGCTGCCGCTCGTAGGACTCCCACTGGTTGGCCGAGGCCATCGCGCAGAGCACGGTGTAGGCGGCCATGACGACCGCGATGAAGGACCCCGAGGAGCCCGGGTCACCGCCGGCGACGCAGACCAGGTAGGCCCCCGTCATGACGGCACCCATGGCGACGACCCCCCATGGCGGGTACGCCACGGCCAGGAAGCCGAGGGTGATGAACAGCAGCGCGTACAGGGGGCTGCCCGCCCCGCCGTCCACCCGAGAGCCGACGGTGACCAGCCCGGTGACCGCGAGGCTCCAGCCGTAGAAGAGCACACTGCCGCGGCGGTCGCGGACCATCGCGGCCACCGGGAGCACCAGCAGCAGCGGGGCCGCCAGGACCGCGGTGCCGGCGAGGGTCAGGAGCACGGCGGTGCGCGTGGCGGTGCCCGGGGTCAGGAGCGCATAGCCGATCACCGCCAGGGCGCTGACCTCGGTGAGCCAGACGCCCAGGCGCACGTGGCGCACCCAGTAGGCGGCGCGGTCGTCGTCGGCGGCCAGCTGCCGGTAGAGCGCGGCGCGCAACACCGCTCGGCGACCGCGCCCCCCGCTCCCCCGGGGAGAGCGGCGGTCCGGGACCGGCCTGTCGTCCATGGCCCCAGCATCGACGGAGGATGGCTCCACCTCGACCGACCCCACCCCCGAAGGGTGGCTCACCGGACCGCGATGAGACCCACGCCACGCCTGCCACGGCTCCCCCGGGGTAGGAGGCCGCCATGGCGCTGACCGGGGACCCCCAGCACCAGGGCATGGCCGATGCCGGCCGCGACACCGTCGGGCCGATGGTGCTCGGCGCCTGGGACACCTTCCTCGAGCAGGCAGCGGCGGTCGACCTCGAGCGGCCGACCCGGCTGCCCGGCTGGCGCGCCCACGAGGTGTGCGTGCACCTGGGCCTGTGGGACGACCACGCCGCGCTGCCCGACCTGATCGCCTCCGCGCGGGCCGGCGGGGTGGGGACGCCGCCGGAGGTCGACGCCACGAACGCGCGGGTGACCGCCGCACACCGGGACGCCCCCCGGGAGGAGGTGCTGGCCGCGCTGCGCCGCAACCGGGACGCCACCGCGCGGTACCTCACCGAGGAGCCGGCGGAGCTCGACACCGCACCGGCGGTGGCCGTCGTCGGCCGGCTGCCGCTGCTCAGCGTCGTCCTCGGGCAGGCCTACGAGCTCGCGGTGCACGGCCTGGACCTGGCGCGCTGCGGCGCGGCCCCTCCCCCACCACCGGTCCTGCAGGCCGGGCTGGCCGCGCTGGCCGACGTGACCGGCGCGCTGGCGGCCCGCGAGCGGGTCAGCGGCGGCGCGACGCTGGCGACGCCGGAGGGTGGCTGGGCCTTCGCTGCTGACGGTTCCGGCTGGACGGTGCGCCGGACCCCTGCGGGCGACGTCCGCGGCACCGCCGTGGAGGCGCCGGCGGACCTGCTCCTGGAGGCCGCCTCGGGCCGCGTCAACCCGGTAGCGGCGCTGGCACGGCGCCGGCTCCGGGTGCACGAGCTGGGCGGCCTGCTGGCCCTGGCGCCGATCGTGCAGTCGGCGCCGGGCATCCCCGGGGGCCCGATCCTGGCGCTGGCGGCGCAGACCCTCGGTGGCGTGGGCGGCCTGCTCGGCCGGATGCGCGGGCGCCGCTGACGGAGGACCCCCGGCACCTCTCAGCAGGCGCCGCCCAGCGCGATGCCGTGCGACCGGAGCCACGGCATCGGGTTGACCCGGCTGGCGTAGAGCCCGCCCTGGTGCACCTCGAAGTGCAGGTGCGGCCCGGTGGACTGGCCCTTGTTGCCGATGTCGGCG
>DASQXT010000096.1:0-2461 GCA_035639575.1 Geodermatophilus sp. | reverse complement strand
GTCGTAGCCGCTGGAGACGAGGTAGGTGACCGAGCTGCCGTCGGCCAGCGACAGGAAGGCGTGCCCGAGGCCCTCGGCGAGGTACACCGCACGGGGCTGCTCGCTGTCGAGGACGACGGCGTCGTGCACGCCGAACGTGGGGGAGCCCACCCGGACGTCGACGACGACGTCGAGCACCCGGCCGGCCGGGCAGTAGACGTACTTGGCCTGACCGGGCGGGACGAGGGCGAAGTGGACGCCGCGGAGCACCCCGCGGGCGGAGACGCTGTGGTTGGCCTGGACCAGCGGCAGGCCGTGGCCGACGGCGTCGGCGAGCACGTCGGCGCGGTACCACTCGGTGAAGCGGCCGCGGGCGTCGCCGTGCGGGACGAGGTCGAGGACGTAGGCGTCGCCGACGGCGAGCTGACGGATCTGCACGCCTGGACGGTAACCAGGTCGGCGCCCGGCTCCGCGCAGCCTCGGCCCACCGCCCGGACCGTGTCCCCCGTACGGCGGGGCGGGACCGTGCGAGGGGGATTACGCTCCCGGGTCCATGAGCGCGCAGCAGCACGACGGGACTGCCGACCGTTTCGCCGACGACCCGGCGTTCGCGGTGCACGAGGGCGGCAAGCTCGTCGTACGCCCCACCCGCTCCATCGACTCCGTCGCCGACCTCGCGCTCACCTACACCCCCGGCGTCGCCCGCGTGTCCAGCGCCATCGCCGCCGAGCCCGCGCTGGCCGACCGGTTCACCTGGGCGCCCCGCGTGGTCGCGGTGGTCTCCGACGGCACCGCCGTCCTGGGCCTGGGCGACATCGGCCCGGCCGCGGCGCTGCCGGTCATGGAGGGCAAGGCCTGCCTGTTCAGCGAGTTCGCCGGCCTGTCCTCGGTGCCGGTGGTGCTGTCCACGTCCGACGTCGACGCCATCGTGGAGACCGTGACGGCGATCGCGCCGTCCTTCGGCGGCATCAACCTCGAGGACATCAGCGCGCCGCGCTGCTTCGAGATCGAGGACCGGCTGCGCGAGCGGCTGGACATCCCGGTCATGCACGACGACCAGCACGGCACGGCCATCGTCGTCCTGGCCGCCCTGCGCAACGCCGCACGGGTCGTCGGCCGCGACCTGGGCGACCTGCGGGTCGTCGTCTCCGGCGCCGGTGCGGCCGGGGTCGCCTGCACCAAGATCCTGCTGGGGGCCGGCGTCGGCGACATCGCCGTGGCCGACTCCCGGGGCGTGCTGCACACCGGCCGGGAGGACCTCACGCCGATCAAGCGCTGGCTCGCCGAGAACACCAACCGGGCCGGCTACGCGGGCGCGATGGCCGGCGCGCTGCAGGGCGCCGACGTCTACCTGGGCCTGTCCGGGGGATCGGTGCCCGAGTCGGTGATCGCCTCGATGGCGGAGAACTGCATCGTGTTCTCGCTGGCCAACCCGATCCCCGAGGTCGACCCGGAGATGGCGGCCCGGTACGCGGCCGTCGTCGCCACCGGTCGCAGCGGCGAGCCCAACCAGATCAACAACGTGCTCGCCTTCCCCGGGGTCTTCCGGGGTGCGATCGACGTGGGGGCGACCAGCATCACCGAGGAGATGAAGCTGGCCGCGGCCACCGCGATCGCCGACGTCGTGGGCGACGAGGTACGGGCGGACTACGTGGTGCCCAGCCCGCTGGACCGCCGGGTGGCCGAGGCCGTGGCCACCGCCGTGGCCGCCTGCGCCCAGGAGCAGGGCGTCACCACCCGATGAGCCGGAGGCGGCCCCGTCCAGGGCACCGCCCCGGGCGTGCGAGGGATGGGGAGGACGGGTCCTCCTTCAGCCGAGGCCGCGCAGGTCGGCCAGCAGCGGGTCGACCGCGGCGCGGACGTCGGTGTTGAGGTAGACGCAGTACAGCGTCACCAGCGCGAACGCCGGCACCAGCACGAGCTTCTCCAGCGACGCCCCGGTGCGCAGCGGGGTCAGCTTCAGCCGTGACCGGCGCAGCAGCCACAGCAGCGGCACCGGCACGCCCTGCGTCGTCAGGGCGTCCCCGGCGATGTGGGTCAGCACGCCGAGCGCGACCGCCCAGGGCAGCCAGGCCGGGCTGGGGGAGTGCTCGAGCAGCAGCCAGGCGCCACCCCAGGACAGCACCAGGTTGCCGACGACGGTGTTCTCCGCCCGGCCCGGGATGACGAAGTGCAGCGCCCGCAGGGCCAGCCCGATCGCCAGGGCGAGGAGCAGCAGGCTGGACCAGAACGCGTGCGCCGCGGCCAGCGCCAGGGCGCCGAAGGCGAGCGGGGCCAGGACGGCGTCGTGGGTGCCCCAGCGGTGCCCCTGCGCCAGCCGCCCGACCGCACCGGACGGGACGTCGGTGATCGGGCCCCACATGTCCGAGACCGTGGACCCGGTGTGGTCCAGGTCGGGGAGCATGGCCATCCCACCGACGGCGGCGATCCAGGCGACCTGGCCGGCGGTGCCCCCGACCGGGGCCCACGGCAGGGTCGCGGC
>DASQXT010000095.1:0-3064 GCA_035639575.1 Geodermatophilus sp. | reverse complement strand
CGATGCTCGAGTTCAGAGCTCGCACGTAGGCGGCCGGCGCCTGCGCCGTCGCACCGGTGGGAAGGGCGAGGCGGTGCACCGGCAGGGCGTTGGTCATCGCCGAGGACTCCAGGTCCACATCCAGGCAGCCGTCCAGGTGCGGCGCCGGCTGTCCGTCGATGCGCCAGCCACCTTCCCCGTTCCCCTCGAGCAGTCGCGTGCGCGCCCCGGTGGTGGAGCGTCCGGTCACGCGCGCGCTGCTGGTGCGCCAGCCGACGTCGACCCGGATCTCGTAGTCGACGATCCAGGACTGCCCGTCCTCGACCGCGGTCGTGGCGCCGATGAGCAGATGACCGTCGTCCTGGGGCCGGAAGTAGACGACCTCGAAACCGGCGCGGGCCTCCTGGTGAGCCCAGGCTGCGCTCGGCGGCGGCGGGAGAAAGGGCATGCCGTCACCCTGACCTAGGTACACCGAGCCGGACTTCCGCAACGTCTTGCCAAAGGCGGCCTCACTGTCAGGGGAGGCGGCGGGCGTAGGGGCCCTCGGCGCGGCGCCTAGGGTCGGGAGAGACATGTGTCAGCGGCGCCTGAAAACTGACCCCCTGGCGACGGCTGAAGGTGGACCCCCTCCTCGACCATGAGGAGTGATGACCGTGGAGGACTGGGCGGAGATCCGCAGGCTGCACCGGTCAGAGGGGATGCCGATCAAGGCGATCGTGCGCAGGCTCGGCATCTCGCGGAACGCGGTGCGGAGGGCGCTGGCGGCCGACAGCCCGCCGAGGTACTCGCGGCCGGCGAAGGGGTCGCTGGTGGATGCGGTGGAGCCGCAGATCCGTCAGCTGCTGGGGCAGTGGCCGACGATGCCGGCGACGGTGATCGCCGAGCGGATCGGCTGGGCGCACTCGCTGACGGTCTTGAAGGACCGGCTGCGGGTGCTGCGGCCGTTGTTCCTCCCGCCGGATCCAGCGTCGCGCACGAGCTATCTGGCCGGCGAGCTCGCGCAGTGCGATCTGTGGTTTCCGCCGGTCGACGTGCCGCTGGGCGCCGGGCAGGTCGGCCGCCCGCCGGTGCTGGTGATGGTCTCGGGCTACTCGCGATGGCTGAGCGCGCTGCTGCTGCCCTCGCGGCAGGCGCCGGATCTGCTGGCCGGGCACTGGCAGCTGCTGGAGCGGCTGGGGGCGGTGCCCCGCGCGCTGGTCTGGGACAACGAGGCGGCGGTCGGCTCCTGGCGCGGCGGGCGCCCGAAGCTGACCGCGGACTTCGAGGGCTTCCGCGGCGCGCTGGGCATTCGGGTGATCCAGTGCCGCCCCGGTGATCCGGAGGCCAAGGGCCTGGTCGAGCGGGCCAACGGCTATCTGGAGACCAGCTTCCTGCCCGGGCGGTCCTTCGTCTCGCCGGCGGACTTCAACGCCCAGCTCGAGGACTGGCTGCCGCGGGCCAACACCCGCCAGCACCGGGCGCTGGGCTGCCGGCCGACCGATCGGTTCGAGGCCGACCGGGCCGCGATGCTCCCCCTACCCCCGGTTCCGCCGGCGCTGGGCTGGGCGCAGTCGGTGCGGCTACCGCGCGATCACTACATCCGCCTGGACAGCAACGACTACTCGGTCCACCCGGCCGCGATCGGGCGGCTGGTCGAGGTCCGTGCCGACCTGCAGACGGTCACCGTGACCCTGGCGGGCAAGCTCGTGGCCGAGCATCCGCGGTGCTGGGCGCGGCACCAGAGCCTGACCGATCCGGACCACCAGCAGGCGGCCGCGGCGCTGCGGGCCGGCCGGCGCCGCCCGCCCACGCCGGTCGAGGACGTCGAGCGGCGGGCGCTCAGCGACTATGACGCCGCCTTCGGGCTCACCGACGAGCGGGTCGCCTGATGACCAGCAAGACCGCCGGCCGCGACCTGACCGCGGAGATCGCGTTCCTGACCCGGGCGCTGAAGGCGCCGACCCTGCGCGAGTGCGTGGACCGGCTGGCCGACCGCGCCCGGGCCGAGAGCTGGTCGCACGAGGAGTTCCTGGTGGCCTGCCTGCAGCGGGAGGTCTCCGCCCGAGACAGTCACGGCGGGGAGGGCCGCATCCGCGGCGCCCGCTTTCCCGCCCGCAAGAGCCTGGAGGACTTCGACTTCGACCACGCCCGCGGACTCAAGCGGGATCTGATCGCCCACCTGGGCACGCTGGACTTCGTCACCGCGAAGGACAACGTGCTGCTGCTGGGGCCACCGGGCACCGGCAAGACCCACCTGGCCACCGGGCTGGCCATCCGCGCCTGCCAGGCCGGTCACCGGGTGCTGTTCGCCACCGCCGCCGAGTGGGTCACCCGGCTGGCCGACGCCCACGCCGCCGGACGCCTCCAAGATGAGCTGCGCCGGCTGGGCCGCTATCCGCTGCTGGTCATCGACGAGGTCGGCTACATCCCCTTCGAGCCCGAGGCGGCCAACCTGTTCTTCCAGCTGGTCAGCAGCCGCTACGAACGGGCCTCGCTGATCGTGACCAGCAACAAGCCCTTCGGCCGCTGGGGCGAGGTCTTTGGCGACGAAGTGGTCGCCGCCGCGATGATCGACCGGCTCGTTCACCACGCCGAGGTCATCGCCCTCAAGGGCGACAGCTACCGCCTGAAAGACCGCGATCTCGGCCGCACCAACCCGACCAAGACCGACGACTGACCCACCGGAGGGGGTCCGTTTTCACCCGTCGCCACGGGGTCCGTTTTCAGCCGTCGTTGACAACATGGCGCCCAAGCGCCATCCCAGCGGCATCTCGAGGTGGGGAAGCCGACGAGGATCACTGCGTCGAGGGCGGAGCGGCCCTGCCCTGTCGCGGGCCGCTCAGGACGGCATCGCTCGACGCGCCGGGACGAACGTGCGGCGTACGGACCGACGTCAGGGACTTGGCGGCGGACCGGTGATGGACACCCCGTAGTCGGTCAGTATCTGCGCGAGCCGCTCCACCGCCTCGGGAGGCGGAGGTCCGGGTACGGACGGCAGTTCGGCGTCGGGATCGCTGGGGACGCCATCGGTGACGAAGAACTGCTCGAAACCGGCCGGCGTGATGAGCAGGAGAAACCGCGCGGTGGCGCTGCGGACCCGGTACGC